>JAZNJZ010000056.1:0-58806 GCA_045578325.1 Eubacterium sp. | reverse complement strand
GCAGAAACAATGGGAAGCTTTGGAAGGAAAAATATCAGATCGTGCGTATGCATGTGTAAAAGAACGATTTGAGCGTCAGTTGTTAAATGCAAAAGAATGGCGGGACCGAGTAAACACTTATTTTTATCGTAAGTGTGGAATTCCGGATGAAAAGGATAGAAAGATTTATTTATAATTTGTTATTTTATGACGAAAGGAAGTATGTTGAAATGGAAATGACATTAAGATGGTATGGCGAAGGAAATGACAGCGTAACGTTGGAACAGATTCGTCAGATTCCGGGAGTGACAGGCGTTATTACAGCGCTTCATGATATTCCAGCGGGAGAACCATGGACATATGAAGAAGTAATGAAAAGAAAGGAAGAAGTAGAGGCAAAGGGCCTAAAACTGGTTGGTATTGAGAGTGTTAATGTACACGAGGATATCAAGATTGGGTTGCCAACAAGGGACAAGTTGATTGAAAACTATATTAAGTCTCTGGAAGCGGTAGGAAAAGCGGGCATTCATTTGGTATGTTACAATTTTATGCCGGTATTTGACTGGACAAGAACTGACCTTGCTATGCCATTGGAAGACGGTTCTACTGCACTTGCCTATGATTCTTCTATTATTGATGGTATTGATGCAAGCGAAATGTTTGATCGTATCGAGAAGGCAAGTGGTGGTTTTGTTATGCCAGGATGGGAGCCTAATCGTAGAGATGAGATTATGGATCTTTTTGAAAAATACAAAGATGTGACCGCGGACAAGTTGAGAGAAAATTTCAAATATTTCTTAGATGGTATTATGCCAACATGCGAAAAATATCAGATTAAGATGGCGGTTCATCCAGATGATCCTGCGTGGGATGTATTTGGACTTCCTCGTATCGTTACTTGCGAAGAAGATTTGTTGAAGATTGCAGCTTTGAATGATAGCATTTACAATGGATTCACATTCTGTACCGGCTCTTTGGGAAGTAACTTGAACAACGATCTTCCAAATATTATCCGCAATCCAAAGATTGCAGAGCGTATCCATTTTGCTCACATTCGTAATATCAAATACGAAAACGATGACTTGTTCCATGAAGTATCCCATCTCTCTTCCGATGGTAACTTTGATATGTATGAGATTGTGAAGGCTTTGATCGAGTCTGGTTTCGATGGTGTCATCCGTCCAGATCACGGACGTATGATCTGGGATGAGAAGGCAAGACCGGGATATGGTCTGTATGACCGTGCGCTTGGAGTGGCGTATTTAAATGGTCTCATAGAAGCGATTCAGAAGAATAAATAGGTTCATTGGAAAGGATAAATATCATGAAACTGACTGATTTACAAAAAGATGTTTCGAAGGAATGGGAGGAGAAAGGTTACGAACTACCATCCTACAACCGAGAAGCAATAAAAGCAAAGACAAAAGAAAGTCCTACATGGATCCATTTTGGTGCAGGTAATATTTTCCGCGCATTTCCAGCAGAGTGTCTTCAGCGTGTATTGAATAGCGGTGAATATGATCGCGGTGTAATTGTGGCAGAAAGTTTTGACCATGAAATCATTACAAAGGCGTATAAGCCATATGATTCTCTTAGCCTTTCTGTTGTGCTAAAAGCCAATGGCAGCATTGAGAAAAAGGTAGTGGGAAGTGTCGTGGAAGCATTGGTGGCAGACCAAACAGAACCAGAAGACTTTGAGAGATTGTTTGAGATATTTGCCAATCCATCGCTTCAGATGGCTAGTTTTACCATTACAGAGAAAGGCTATAGCATCTATGACGGAAAGGGTGATATCCTTCCGGTAGTGGAAGAAGGATTTAACGCAGCGCCAGAGAAACAAGGACATTTGATGGGACGTGTGGCTGCTTTATGTTATAAGCGTTTTGAAGCATGTCAGGCTCCAATCGCATTGGCAAGTATGGACAACTGTTCTCACAATGGTGATAAGCTGAAAGCTGGCGTTATGGCCTTTGTTGAAGCGTGGGTAAAAAATGGTATTGTAGACAAGGCATTTGAAGATTATATGAAGGACGAGAAAAAGGTGTCTTTCCCATGGTCCATGATTGATAAAATCACACCAAGACCAGATGAAAAGGTAAAAGCAATGCTTGAAGAGGACGGCTTCGAAGATACGGATTTGATTATCACAAGTCGCAACACCTACACATCTCCATTTGTGAATTCGGAAGAGACAGGCTATCTTGTTATCGAGGATAATTTCCCGAATGGAAGACCTCCATTAGACAAAGCAGGGATTCTCTTTACGGACCGTGAGACAGTAGACAAAGTAGAGAAAATGAAAGTATGTACATGTTTGAATCCATTGCATACAGCATTGGCAATTTACGGATGTCTTCTTTCCCATACAACCATTCATGATGAGATGGAAGATGCAGAATTATCTACATTTGTAGAAAGAATGTGTTATGAAGAGGGAATGCCAGTAGTTGTAAATCCTGGTATCATTGATCCAAAAGATTTTGCAAATGCAGTATTGAAATTGCGTTTGCCAAATCCATTTATGCCAGATACACCACAGCGAATTGCGTGTGATACGTCTCAGAAGTTGCCAATTCGCTTTGGGGAGACCATCAAATCTTATCTTGCAAGTGATGAGCTAGATGTCAATTCATTGACGTTGATTCCGCTTGTCATTGCGGGATGGTGCCGTTACCTAATGGGAGTAAACGATGTCGGAGAGGTATTTGAACAGAGTCCCGATCCAAGATTGGATGAAGTAAAGAAATATGTGGCAGATGTGACACTTGGTGCAGAAATTGATACCAACAGTGTGCTCCAGCCTATCTTGAAAGATGAGACAATTTTTGCCGTTGATTTATACGAGGCAGGAATTGGCGAAAAAGTGGAAGGTATGTTCCAAGAATTAATTGCTGGCCCAGGTGCCATTCGTGCTACTTTGAAGAAGTACTTAGCATAGTATGCTGGGTTTTGGAGATGATATATTTCTCCAAGAAATAAGGAATAAATAAATGAACCATGCAAGGTTGGCGGAGAGTGACTCAATGCCATGTTGCATGGTTCATTATTATTTATAGATAAAGCTTACGTTAATTCTGCTTTCATAATACCAAGGGCATTTTTTTCCAAGCGAGATACTTGTGCTTGTGAGATGTGGATTTCTTCTGCAACTTCCATTTGTGTCTTTCCATGAAAATAACGAAGGTTAATAATATTTTTTTCTCGTTCAGGAAGAATTTTCATTGCTTCTCTAAGAGAAAGAACTTCAATCCAGTTGGATTCTTTGTTTTTTGTGTCGCTAATCTGATCCATAATATAAAGTGTATCGCCACCTTCGGAATATACTGGTTCGTAGAGAGAAAGCGGGCTTTGAATGGCGTCCAAAGCAAATACAATATCTTCTGCAGGAACATCCAATTCTTTTGCAATGTCTTCAATACTTGGTTCGTGATCGGTCTTTTTCATCATTGCTTCTTTGGTGTAGATAGCTTTATAGGCGATGTCTCGTAGAGAGCGACTGACTCGGATGGCATTGTTGTCTCTTAAAAATCGACGCACTTCTCCAATGATCATAGGTACGGCATAGGTGCTAAATTTCACGTTAAGAGTAACGTCGAAATTGTCGATTGCCTTAATCAAACCGATACATCCGATCTGAAACAAATCATCGATGTTTTCGTTGGAATTGGTAAATCGTTGGATAATACTGAGGACAAGACGTAAGTTTCCTTTGATATAACGTTCTCGAGCGATTTGGTTCCCTTTCTTTATCTCCATGAAGAGCTCCTCTTTTTCGGTTTCGGTTAATAGAGGCAATTTACTCGTATTTACCCCACATATTTCAACTTTATATTGTGCCATATGGAACCTCCCTTTCTAAATTGTAGCAATAAATATGGTAAATATTTTGCACAAAAAAGGGATAAATATTCTGCTTTGGCATAGATTGTAAAAAGAATAATCGAGAGAGTTGTCGCATTATGAAAATTTGTGAGTTGCGAGAAAAAGAAGTAATAAATATTTGTGATGGGGAGCGACTAGGGTGTGTCGAGGACATTGTTTTTGATCTCCATAGAGGATGTATCAGTCATATAATTGTACCAGGACCATGTCGATTCTTTGGTATTTTCGGAAAAGAAGAGGAGTTTGTTATAGAGTTACGTTACATACGTCAAATCGGTGCCGACGTGATTTTAGTTGAAGTGGATTTGGAGAAAGTACGAAAAAAATGCTAAAAAAAACTTTACGAAATTCACATTTTCGATTATGATTAGTAAGAAAGATATTATTTGGTAAGGGAAGGAAAAATGTTATGAAGTGTCCATTTTGTGGAGAGGAAAATACAAAAGTAATTGATTCAAGACCAGCAGATGATAATAGTTCCATTCGTCGAAGAAGACAGTGTGAAAAATGCGATAAACGATTTACCACATATGAAAAATTGGAAACCATACCGTTGGTTGTTATAAAAAAAGATATGACGAGAGAGCCCTATGATCGTTCTAAAATCGAGCGTGGTTTGTTTCGCTCATGTACTAAGTTGCCAATTTCGGTTGCTTATCTTAATCAAACCATTGACAGCATAGAGACTGAAATTTTTAATTTGGGTGAGAAAGAGGTCTCCAGTCAGCGAATTGGAGAAATTGTTATGGATCGATTGAAGGCGTTAGATCCTGTGGCGTATGTACGATTTGCATCCATCTATCGTGAGTTTAAAGATGTGAATACCTTTATGGACGAAATTAAAAAAATACTGGACAACCAGTAATGGCAAGTGCTATACTTTGAGCAGGCAATTTCTCCTTTTGGCAGGAAGGAGGAACTATGTATAGTAATGTATTTAGCGCGGCAATTACCGGTTTGGAGGCACATGTGATTCAAGTAGAGGCAGATGCCTCCAATGGTCTTCCGGTATTTTGCATGGTAGGATTTTTGGCCTCCGCTGTAAAGGAGGCACGGGAGCGAGTTCGGATTTCTCTTCAGAATGCAGGATATCGCTTTCCAGCGAAGCGAATTACGGTGAGTTTGTCGCCAGCAGATTTGCGAAAAGACGGTTCGGCATTTGATCTACCGATAGCCGTTTCTTTATTGGCCGCATTCGGCATTATTCCACAGAACAATTTGAATCACATATTGATTGCAGGCGAATTAAGTCTTGACGGGAAAATTTGCGGGATTCATGGCGCTTTAGCTATGGCGATGCTGGCAAAACAAGAGGGATTTGATGCTTTTGTATTGCCGAAGGAAAATGCATCGGAAGCAGCTTTAGTGGAGGGGATTCGTGTAATTGGAGTGAACACTTTGGGAGAAGTCATTGAATGGTTGCAAAAAAAATGCGAAATTACACCTGCACATGTAGATTACGATTTCATTGATGAGGAAGGTGAGAAAGAGCCTGCCGTTGATTTTCAGGAGGTTCACGGACAGGAGATGGCGAAGCAAGCGCTGGAAGTTGCAGTTAGTGGTGGTCACAATGTGCTGATGATTGGGGCACCAGGAACAGGGAAGACGATGTTAGCAAAAGCGATTCCAGGGATTATGCCAAGATTGTCCCGGGAAGAAATTTTGGAATTAACTAAGATTTACAGTGTGGCAGGGCGTTTAAATGAAGAAACACCCATTGTTTCAAGAAGACCATTTCGCGCGCCGCATCATACAATCACACCAACGGCATTGGCGGGGGGCGGAAAGCAGCCGATACCTGGAGAGATTACGCTGGCACATCATGGTGTTTTGTTTTTGGATGAACTTCCTGAATTTTCGAGAGGGACGTTGGAGATTCTAAGACAACCCATGGAAGAGGGAGGAATTTCCCTTTCCCGTTTGGGAAATGCATTTTATTATCCTTCAGAGATGATGGTAGTTGCTGCTTTGAACCCTTGTCGTTGCGGGTTTTATCCGGATCTTCGTCGGTGTCGTTGTACCACAAGCCAGATTCAGAACTACCTATCGAGATTAAGTGAGCCTTTGCTGGACCGGATGGATATAGGGGTGGAGATGGAGCCAGTGGATCAATTGATGGAAAAAACAAAGGGGGAGTCCAGTGCCACCATCCGCGAACGAATTCAAAGGACAAGAGAGGTGCAGAGAGAACGATATCAGAAAGAGGGAATTCGAACCAATAGTGAGTTAAAAGGACGATTGTTAGAAAAATATTGTGCATTGGGAAAAGTGGAGAAAAGTTTCTGGAGAGAATTGGTACAGCAAAATTCCATGTCTTTACGAGGGGCGCAACGGATGCTTCGTGTGGCGCGGACAATAGCGGATATGGAAGGGAGCGGAAAAATAAGGGAGGAACATTTACTCCAGGCATCTGTGTATAAAGTAATCAATCGAAAATATTGGGGAGGGAGGGATGCACATGCAGCAGAAGGAATATGAGCAGTGGTTGTGTGGAATGGATGGTATTAGCATAAAAAAAATCAAGGAGTTGTTGGCTTATTTTCATACCCCCAAAGCCGTGTTTCAGGCATCGGAAGAAGAACTGTTACATGTGAAAGGAATTCGAGAAAAAGAAATGCATGTCATAGTACAAAGTAGAGAAAATTTTTGTCCGGAGGAGCAGGAAAAGGTATTAAAGAAATACAAAATGTATTGTGTTTCGTATTTGTCGGAGGAATACCCGGAATGTTGCCGAAACTTATATAATCCACCAAAGCGACTGTATTGTATTGGTAAAATGCCACAAGAGCAATATCGGATTGCTATCGTAGGGGCGAGAAATTGTTCACATTATGGAAGGGAACAGGCAAGGTGTTTTGCCTATGAGTTAGCGAAAGCGGGGGTAGGTATCGTCAGTGGAATGGCGCGAGGAATCGACGGCTGGGCGCATCAAGGGGCCCTTGAAGGTGGTGGAAATACGTATGCCGTTCTTGGGAACAGCGCAGAAATTTGTTATCCGAGGGAGCATGAAAGATTGTACCAAAGCATACAGAAACGCGGAGGTATTATATCCGAATATGAACCAGGGACAGAGGCAAGACCAGGATTCTTTCCTATGAGGAATCGAATTATCAGCGCATTTTCTGATGGGATTTTGGTTGTGGAAGCCAAAAAGAAAAGTGGTTCTCTTATTACAGCAAATGAAGCGTTAGAGCAAGGGAAAGATGTTTTTGTTGTGCCAGGACGCATTGGAGATGCTTTAAGTGAAGGGTGTAATGCGTTGATAAAACAAGGGGCTTATTTAGTTACAATGCCGGGAGATATCCTGACTCACTATGGAATAAACAAGAAGAGAAATAAAGAAAATTCTGTGAATTTAAATTTTTTCCTTGAAAGTCAAGAAAAAATGGTGTATGCTAGTTTACGTCTTGAGCCCAAACATGTGAGTGCTCTTGCAAAAGAACTGAAGTTGGAATTAGCGGTGCTGATGAAGTGTATTTATGCTCTTTCCAAGCAGGGATTGATAAAAGAAGTAGGAAATCATTATTATATAAGAAATAGTATTCCAAGCGAAAAAAGTAATTGAAGGGGGCAATTTTGCCATGGCAAAGAATCTGATTATTGTCGAGTCTCCGGCAAAATCAAAGACAATTAAAAAATTTTTGGGAAGTAATTATACGGTAGTGGCATCCAATGGTCACGTTCGGGATTTGCCGAAAAGTCAGATGGGAGTGGACTTTGAAAATGATTTCGAGCCGAAATACATTACAATTCGTGGGAAAGGGGAGTTGCTTGCTTCTTTGCGCAAAGAAGTGAAAAAAGCGGATAAAATATATCTTGCAACGGACCCCGACCGCGAGGGAGAGGCGATATCATACCATTTGTGTCATGCGTTGAAGTTGGATCCGAAAAAGACAAGACGTATTACTTTTAATGAGATTACAAAAAATGCAGTACGTCAGGCAATTAAGCAGTCTAGAGAAATCGATATGGACTTGGTGGATGCACAACAGGCAAGACGTGTTCTTGATCGTGTTGTGGGATATTCCATCAGTCCTTTGTTGTGGGAAAAAGTAAAGCGTGGACTTAGTGCGGGGCGTGTTCAGTCTGTTGCGTTGCGTATTGTGGCAGATCGCGAAGAGGAGATTGATGCATTTATTCCGACCGAATATTGGTCCTTAGCAGCATCCTTTTCTGTAAAGGGGACGAAAAAGCCTCTGATTGCGAAATATTATGGCAATCCGAAGAAACAAGAGAGTATTTCTAGAGAGGAAATGGAAAAAATTACCAATGCCTTAAAGGGTGCTAAGTATGAGGTAACAGATATTAAAAAAGGAGAGCGTACCAAGAAACCACCGTTGCCATTTACCACAAGTACATTGCAGCAGGAATGTGCAAAAAATATGAATTTTTCTACGCAAAAGACCATGAGAATTGCACAGCAGTTATACGAGGGAGTTGCGGTAAAAGGACATGGTACCATCGGTTTGATTACCTATCTTCGTACCGATTCTACGCGTATTTCTGAAGAGGCTGATCAGGAATGTAAGGAATTTATTTGTGAAAATTACGGAGAAGAAAATGTAATTTCTTCTGCCTATATAAGAAAGAATGATAAGAAAATTCAGGATGCCCACGAGGCAATTCGACCAACTTATGTTAAATTAACACCAGCTCAGGTCAAAGACTCACTGTCTCGAGATCAGTTCCGTTTGTATCAGGTGATATGGAAACGATTTGTGGCAAGCCGTATGGATGGAGCGCGCTATGAGACTACGTCTGTGAAAATTGATGCAGGAGATTATCGTTTTACGAGTTCAGGATCTAAAATCGTATTCCCTGGATTCTTATCGGTGTATCAAGATAATGATGATAAAGTGGATAATAATGCTGTTTTACACAAGGTTTCGGTGGGGACGGTATTCGAAGAGGCGGAATTAGAACCAGAACAGCATTTCACCCAGCCACCGGCACATTATACAGAAGCATCTCTCGTTAAGGCGATGGAAGAATTGGGGATTGGACGACCAAGTACCTATGCGCCGACAATTACTACGTTGATTTCAAGACGTTATGTGGCAAAAGAGCAGAAAAACCTTTACCTTTCAGAATTGGGAGATATTGTAAATCAGATTATGAAAGGTGCTTTTTCGAGTATTGTTGATGTGAATTTTACTGCAACAATGGAGATGCTTTTGGACGGCGTTGCAGAAGGAACCGTAGAATGGAAGAGCATTGTACGTAATTTCTATCCCGATTTGGAAGAGGCGATAAATCACGCTGAGCAGGCGTTGGAAAAAATTGAGATAGAAGATGAAGTGACAGACACAATATGTGAAAATTGTGGGAGAAATATGGTCATTAAATACGGCCCTCATGGCAAATTCTTGGCATGTCCAGGATTTCCAGAGTGTCGTACGACAAAACCATATTTTGAAAAAATTGGTGTAACGTGCCATAAATGTGGCGGAGAAATTGTGATTAAAAAGACCCAAAAGGGTAGAAGATACTATGGTTGCGAGAATTATCCGGAGTGTGAAGTGATGACGTGGCAGAAGCCTTCCAGCAAGCTTTGTCCGAAGTGTGATAACATGCTTTTGGAAAGAGGTAATAAGCTTGTATGCGCAGATAATAGTTGTGGTTATATGGAGGAAAAACCAAAGGATAATGCTTGAAATATGTCATGAAATATGATAGAATTATGTAGAGTTGATTATGTGAGGCAGTGAGATGAGTGTAGACTTATTGGATAAAACGCGTAAAATCAACGGACTTCTTATGGATAACCGTGTTTCAAAAGTTGCTTTTACGGATTTAAGTCAGGTTCTCGGGAATCTGTTGGACTCAAATGTTTTTGTTATTAGTAGCAAAGGAAAGGTTTTGGGGATGTCTTTGCGAAAGGATGGAGAACTTTTGAGTGGTCTTCCTATGGCAAAAGGGAAGATGTTAGATGTGAAATTTAGTAAACGCTTTTTGGAGGTTCTTTCCACGAAGGAAAATGTGAATCTGGAAACACTTGGAATTCCAAGAGAAGAGATTGAAAGTGTACAGGCATTGATTGCGCCTGTTTACATAGCCGGAGAGCGGTTAGGAACTCTGTTTTTATATCGAAAATTGCAAATGTACGGAATTGAGGATATAATTCTGGCAGAATATAGTACCACTGTTGTTGGGCTCGAGATGATGCGGGCTGTGTCAGAGGAGAAGGATTATGCGAGTCGTAAACAGCAGAGAGTGGATTCGGCCATAAGCATTTTATCACCACTGGAGCGTAAGGCTGTTGAGTATGTGATTAGCAAGGTTGAATCGGGGGAAGGTACGATTATTACTTCGCGGTTAGCAAATGAAGTGGGGATTACAAGGACGGTAATTGTAAATGCCCTAAAGAAGATGGAGAGTGCGGGGTTATTAGAGACAAAGTCCTTTGGGGTAAAGGGTACACATATCAAGATTTTGAATGATATTGTGTATACAGAATTTGTCAAGTAGCAACAATCGAAATAGAATTCTTAATGACGCAAACGGAATTGTGATTTTCATGATGCCTTTTGCGTTTTTGAGGATTATTAACCAAAGAAAGGGTGACGATAAATGGTTTTATCAAACGCATATAACTATATCAATGTGCTTGGGAAAGCGGCGGATGCGAGCTGGACAAGAAACGATATTCTTGCCAACAATATTGCCAATGTGGACACACCTGGATTCAAGAGGAAGGATGTTCAGTTTGAAACTTATCTTTCCAATGCTGTGGCAGGCACAGATTCTTTGGATGAAACGATATCGAATATTGATTTGAATGAGTTGAATTGTACAACCTATACGGATCAGGCGAATTTAAGTTATCGTTATGACGGAAACAATGTTGATATCAATACAGAAAGCGTTGAACTTGCAAAGAACCAGTTGAAATATTATACGTTGATGAATTCTATGAATCAGGAATTTTCAAGATTAAAATCAGCATTAAGGACAAGCTGATAAAAAGTTGAAAAAGGAGAATGCTTATGTCAGTATTTGGAGCAATGGATATTAGTGCCTCGGGCATGACAGCACAGCAAGTGCGATCGGACATTATTTCACAGAATATTGCAAATGTTAACACAACACGTGATGCCAATGGAAAAGCATATAAGAGAAAAACAGTTGTGTTTGAAGAAAAAAGTTATCCAACCTTTGATGAATCTTTAAGCCATGCAACGGGACATATCGGAAAAGGTGTAAAAGTAACAAGAATTGTCGAGGATCCATCAGAAGGAAGGATGGTGTATGATCCGTCGCATCCGGATGCGAATGAGGATGGTTATGTTACATATCCAAATGTAAATACTGTGACAGAAATGACGAACCTTATTGATGCAACAAGAGCTTATGAAGCGAATGTTACAGTGCTTAATTCGACGAAATCAATGGCGTTGAAAGCTTTAGATATCGGGAATGCATGATAGGTAGTTGTGAATGAAAAAGATGAAATGGGGAAAATAAAATGGATATAACAAGCATTTCTGCGATTAATTCCCTGTCGGAAATTAGTCGCTATGGTAGCACGATAAATACCGTTGGTAAGACGGATAGTGAAGAAAGTTTTGATCAGTTACTTGCATCAGCGATGAATCTTGTGGGAGAAACCAATCAGCTCTCGAATGCGGCGGAAGCAGAAGAAATTCGTTATGCAATGGGTGAGTCGGACAATCTGCACGACTTACAAGTGGCGCAGCAGAAAGCAAATGTGTCATTACAGTATACGGTGGCCGTTAAGAATACAGTGTTAGATGCATACCGAACATTAATGAATATGCAATTCTAATATGCGGTTGTACCGTTTTAAAATTGTTTTACTAGAGACACAAAGTTAGGAGCGATGAATTTTATGATGGATCAACTGATCGCCATAAAAAATAAATTACTTGAAATATGGAATAGTTATACAACCAGGCAAAAAACGATTATTATATGTGTTGCATTAGCAATCTTTTTTGCTCTGGTTTTGTTGTCGTATTTGCTGACTCGTCCAGTTTATACGCATTTGGCTAATTTTTCGGATGCTAGTGTAGCTAATACGTTATCGGAGGCGTTAGATGAAGAAGGGATTGATTATCAGATGCAGACCGATGAGTCGGGGACTACATCTTTTGAAGTGGAACAATCCCAGTATTCCGATGCGGTAATGGCGATGGGAGCAAATGGAATAGTGGATGCAGATATGACATGGGAAGATGCGTTGACAAGTGACATGACCACATCTTCTTTGGAAAAGCATACCAAGATTACGTTGGCTCTTCAGTCCACAATTAAAGAAAATTTATTGACCTTTGATGGGGTGGAAGATGCGTCAGTTATTATCGAGCGCAAAGAAGATGATAATACCATTATGGCAGAAAACGAAGAGGCTTCGGTTAGTGTTACATTGAAATTAGCAGAGGGCAAAGAGATAGAAAGTGGTGTTGCTTCTGCGATGGCATACTATTTGACAAATGCAGTAGGTAACAAGACAACCGACAATATTGTGATTTTGGATACAGCGGGCAATCTTTTGTATGGCGCCAAAACAGAGAATACGCTGGGTGGTGCTGTAACCGGAAGAGATGATTATAAGCGCAAACTTCAGCAAACCTTTGCTGAACGTACTGAGTTGATTTTGCTTAAAGCAGGATACGATGATGTAGATGTAAGTGAAATGGGTCTTGAATTTAATATGGACAAGATTACCGAGTTGCTTACAACCTACACTGTAGCAGAAGGTCAGGATCAGGGATATTACTCTCATTCGTATGAGTATTTGTCCAACGGACAGTCTGGAAGTGGGGGAACTCCGGGAACGGATTCCAATAGTGAAGAGACGGATTACATGTTGGTGGATGGTGGTTCTACGAACTCCGAAACGATATTGAATAAATATGATTACCTTCCAAATGAGGAAGTGAAAAATATCGAAAGAGAAATCGGAGCCGTGGAGCGAGAAGAATCCTCTATTGGTATTGTTCTTACTAAATTCCGAAAGATTTCGGAAGAGAGTCTCGAAGAACAAGGAGCTCTTGAAAATATTTCATTCGAAGATTATGTTGATCAAAATAGCGAAGTAACGCAACTTGAAGTGCCAGAAGAGATTGTTCAGTTGGTGGCAGCTGCTACTGGTATTGCTGAAAATAATATTAGTGTAATCGCGTACGAAAAACCGGTATACGAGGCGAAGGAAGTTACTGGATTTGGGGATCGCGTTACTAATTATTTGATGATTATTTTGGCGGTTTTGATTGGTGCGTTGTTGATTTTTGTTATTATTCGTGGAACTTCTCCGGTGGAAGTGACCGAACTGGAGCCAGAACTTTCAGTGGAAGATTTATTGGCAACAACAAGAGAAGACGAGATGAGTTTGGAAGAAATCGAAATGGGAGAAAAATCAGAGACTCGTATAATGATCGAAAAATTCGTGGACGAGAATCCAGAAGCAGTGGCGTTGTTATTGCGTAACTGGATTAATGAAGATTGGGGGTAAGGTGACATGAGTGTTAATTCTTCGGACTTGGAAGGAATCCAGAAAGCAGCTATACTCCTAATTACGCTTGGACCAGAAAAGGCTGCAACAATATTTAAGCATTTAAAAGAAGATGAGATTGAACAGCTCACTTTGGAGATTGCAAATACGCGTAGTGTGTCTCCGGCGGAAAAAGAGATTGTTCTAAATGAATTTTATGAAGTATGTCTGGCGCAACAGTATATCGCAGAAGGTGGTATTGGTTATGCGAAAGATTTGTTGCAGAAGGCGTTGGGTGATGAAAAGGCGAAAGAAGTTCTTGGAAAACTTACTGCGTCTCTTCAGGTGCGTCCGTTTGAGTTTATTCGTAAAACAGAGGCATCTCAGATTCTTAACTTTATCCAAGATGAACATCCTCAGACTATTGCTTTGATAATATCATATTTGTCTCCTACTCAGGCGGCGGGTATTGTTGGTACATTGTCGCCGGACAAACAGACGGATGTTGTACGAAGAATGGCATTGATGGATCGTACTTCTCCAGATGTTATCAAGGAGGTTGAGGGTATTTTGGAACAGAAACTTGCATCTTTGGTAAATCAGGATTACACCATTGTTGGTGGTATCGATTCGGTTGTAGAAGTGTTGAATACAGTGGATCGAGGAACAGAAAAGCATATTATGGAAGAATTGGAAATTGGCGATCCGGAATTGGCAGACGAAATCCGAAAGAAAATGTTCGTATTCGAAGATATTCTTATGCTGGACGATCGTTCCATTCAGCGTGTACTGCGTGAGGTTGAAAACAGTGAGCTTGCAATCGCGTTGAAGGGTGCAAACGAAGAGGTGCAGAATGTTATCTTTAATAACATGTCTACACGTTTGTCTGCGATGATCAAGGAAGATATGGAATACATGGGACCTGTGCGTATGAAGGATGTTGAAGAGGCACAGCAGAAGATTGTTAATATCATTCGAAAACTTGAGGATTCCGCTGAGATTGTTATATCCAGAGGCGGAGGTGACGAGATCGTTGTCTAATTTAATTAAATATCAATTTGTAAATCTGGACGGCAAAGATGCCGTCTTGATTGATAATAATCCAGAAAAAGATCGCTTTACACCACTGAAAGAGCGAGGAGTAAAGATTCAAACAATCAGTGAGATTGAAGCGCAAAAGGCTCTCCAACAAGCGAAGGAAATTGCTGAAAAACCGGTAGATGACCAAGGGTTTCAGGCAGGAGTTCCAATGACCAATTTTGATGAAATGTTTCAAGCTCATCAGAAGAGGGCAGAGAATCGTGCAGGAGAAGTGTTAGAGAAAGCTCAAAAAGAAGCGGAGCAGATTCGTATGGAAGCGCAGATTGCTGCGGATGCGGCAAGGGCGAGTGGATATGAAGAAGGAAAGCAGCAAGGATACCAGGATGGTCTGGCTGCTGCGGAGCAGGAAATACAGCAACGTGAAGCAGAGTTGGCGGAAGTGGCAAGGCAACAGCAAGAAGAACTTGCAGAATGCATTGCGTCTATTGAATATAAGTATGTGGATGTATTGATTGCACTGGTAAAGAAACTTACGGGTATTGTATTAGAAGATAAGGAAGACTTAATCTTGTATTTGATTCAGACAACAGCTAGCGAGTTGGAACCAGCGCAAAATTATAAGGTTAGAATTTCGCCAGAGGACATTTACTTCCTAGAAGCGAGAAGAGGAGACTTAGTTTCTTATATCGGGGAAGAAGCTAATCTGGAGTTTATTGAGGAAAAAGGGTTAGAAAAAGGGCAGTGTATCATTGAAACGGACAATCAAATGGTAGATTGTAGTTTTCAGACTCAGTTAGATACCTTGATTCGCGATTTGAGAATGCTAGTGCGTTAAGAAGATAAATGAAATTGGGGGAGGAAGTGTATGAATCCTTCATCGATAATTAATTTTGATCGATATGATGCATTGTTAGAACGAAGTTTAGCGAAGCATCTTGGAAAAGTGACAAAAGTGGTAGGTTTGACGATAGAGTCCATTGGTCCGGCCGCTAAATTAAATGATTTATGTATTATTAAATCCAATTCAGCAGCCGGTGTTGTGAAGGCGGAAGTTGTTGGCTTTCGCGATGACCGGGTGCTTCTTATGCCTTATGATAATGTAGAAGGTGTTGGATTGGGAAGTTGGGTGGAAAATACAGGGGCACCCCTGCAAGTTGCTGTTAGCGATGATTTGTTGGGCAAAACGCTGAATGGTGTTGGTGAACCAATGCATGAAGATGCTTTGCCAGAAGATTGTCATAGGTATTCGGTAGAAGCATCTCCGCCAGATCCATTAAGCCGTAAGTTGATTGATGAAGTTCTGTCATTGGGTGTGAAGGCAGTAGATGGATTGCTTACAATAGGTAAGGGGCAGCGAATTGGAATTTTTGCCGGAAGTGGTGTCGGTAAAAGTACATTGATGGGAATGTTTGCTAGAAATACAAGGGCAGATATTAATGTAATCGCTTTGATAGGAGAGCGAGGACGAGAGGTTCGTGAGTTTATCGAAAGGGACCTGGGAGAAGAAGGAATGAAACGTTCGGTTGTTGTTGTTGCAACTTCAGACAAACCAGCGTTGATTCGTAATAAGGCAGCAAAGACTGCCACTGCTATTGCAGAATATTTTCGAGACCAAGGAAAAGACGTGCTTTTGATGATGGATTCTTTGACTCGTTTTTCCATGGCACAGCGAGAAATCGGCCTTGCTTCGGGAGAACCACCGGTATCACGAGGATATCCACCAAGTGTATATGCAGAAATGCCAAAGTTGTTGGAACGAGCAGGTAATTCATCAAGAGGTTCTATCACAGGTCTATACACCGTTTTGGTTGATGGAGACGACTTTAACGAACCAATTACAGACACAGCGCGGGGGATTTTGGACGGTCATATTATTTTGTCTCGAGCAATGGCGCAGAAAAATCATTATCCGGCTATTGATGTGTTACAAAGTATCTCCCGTGTTATGAGTTCTATAGCGTCACCAGAACACAAAAAAGTGTCGGGGATGTTGAAAAATGTACTTGCTACATATCGCGAGGCGGAGGATTTGATTAATATTGGTGCATATAAATCAGGTTCTAATCCGAACATTGATTTTGCAATAGAAAAGATTAATGCGGTTAATTCCTTTTTGCAGCAGGGAACAGAAGAAAAGTATGATTTCGAAGAGGCAGTTTCAATTATGTCGCAGATTTTTGAACAGCCAGAAGAAATTTGATTCACATAGGAAGGAGACGTTAGTTTGGCGCGATTTCGATTTCCCATGGAAAATATCCTCCGGATGAAGGAAAAACTAGAGGAACAGGCGAAAAATGAATATGCCCAGGCAAATGCAAGGCTTCTCACGGAAGAGGAAAAGTTAGCGCTTCTACAAAAAAGATTGGAAGAGGCTAAGTTGAATCTCAAAGCGATTTTAGAAGAACGACTTTCTGTATTGGAAATTCGTCAAAAAGAAGATGCTGTAGAAGTGATAAAAATGTATGTGATGCAACAGCAATTAGAGGTGAAACGATGCGAAAAGGAAGTTGAGGTGGCTCGAGATAAGCTCACAGAAGCGATGAAAGAGCGAAAGACCTTTGAGAAACTACGTGAAAAAGCGCTGGATGCATTTTTAAAAGAGGAACAAAAGGCGGAGCAAAAAGAAGTGGATGAGCTTATGAGTTACAAATATGGCACGAAGGTAGAAAATGCTTAAGTGTGAAAAAAGTATGCGTGAAAATACGCGGAAATGAGGAAAAATATGGCGAAAAAGAAGAAGAAAAATACGGAATATGCACAAGAGGAAACGGCAGGAAGCAAATTGCTTACCTTTTTGATCGTTTTGGTTATTGTATTGATTTGGCTCGGAATATTTGGCGTCCTTATTAAAATGGATGTCGGCAATTTTGGTAGTGAGGTTTTGTACCCAGTATTGAAAGATGTTCCTGTGGTAAACAAAATTTTACCAGAAGTTGAAGGTGAGGAAGACGCCAAAGAGGGATATACAGATATTGGTGAGGCAAATGCGAGAATTCAGGAGTTGGAAAAGCAACTTGCCAAGTTGAAAAGTACAAATTCGGCTAGTAACGATGAGGTAAAAGAGTTAAAAGCTGAAGTGGAGAGGTTGCGAAAATTTGAACAGCAGCAGCGTGCATTTGAACAACGTGTCAAAGAATTTGATGAGAATGTGGTGTATAATGACAAGGCGCCGGATATTGCGGAATATAAAGCTTATTACGAAGATATTGATCCGGACAATGCGGCTGAAATTTACAAAGATGTTTTGAGAGATTTGCAGTATACTGCCAAGATTACAAAGCAGGCAACAATGTATTCTAAGATGGACGCAGAACAAGCTGCAGCTATTTTAGAAACTATGTCAGGAGATCTTGAATTAGTGGCGGCGATTTTAGATAGCATGTCTGAGTCAAAGAGTGCGATAATTCTTGAAAATATGACGCCTGAGACGGCAGCGCAAATTACAACAAAAATGACGGAAAGATAGTTGGAAGAGATAAAGAAAAGCTAGTTTTGACCGATATACATATTGTATGTATAAAAGAAAAATAGAGAAAGGAGGAACGCAATGCAAACACAAGGTATATCATTGAATATGTCCGCGGTACAGTCCCGTACATCAAGTTCAAACGTGAAAGCAACGAAGTCGAACTTTGACTCTTTCATGTCCAACAATGTATCCGAACGAAAGGCGCCGATTCAAAAGAAAGAAACAGTGGCAGATCGTGCAATGAATCCTGGGAAGGATGTATCATCTTCCAGTGAAGAGTACAACCAGCACAAGATTACACTGAATGATAAAACGTCGTCGTCTAGTAATTTGGAACAGGTTGACGTGGAAAAGGTAGAAGCTCAAGTGGTAACACTATTGCAAGAAACCTTTGGTTTGAGTGAAGATGAGATTGTGGATATTCTTGCACAGCTAGGCCTTACCCCAATGGATTTGGCGCTTGTAATGGCAACCAATTCGGTAGAAGTAACACCAGTAAATCTGGAAAATATCAAAGCACTTGTGATGGAAGTGCATGGCATCGATGATGCAAATGCTTTCTTGATATCCGATCCGATGTGCCAGGAACTCAATGACATTATGACTGGAATACAGGATATTTTGTCCCAAGAGCTTGGTGTGGATTTGGAGCAACTTTCACAAGATGATACATTGATGATGCAAAGTTTTGCAGAAAAATGGGAAGCGTTGTTAAATGCTCAGCAGGATGTAGTGGAAGAGCCTATTATGGTGGAAGATTCATCTACGTTGCTGGATGTTGCGGAAGCTACACAAGAAATACCAGTTGAGGTGGAATTGTCAAATGAATCGGGAACAGGTGATAGTAATCCGAATATGTCGGAGATGAGAGCTGAAGTGCCGGTTCAAGAGCAAACGGTGCAGAACGAAAGTCCAATCCAAGCGTTTGCAGAACGATTGAGTGATTCGTTTGAGAATGTAGCGCATGAAGAGTCCAGTGCTTCGCGAGTGACGATGAATAGTATTGTGGAACAGGTTGTTCGACACGTTAGAATTCGTGTGTTACCACAGACAACAAGTATGGAACTTCAGTTGAATCCGGAATCGCTTGGTCGAGTAAACTTGACAGTGACGTCTCAAAATGGCACAGCGACAGCAACACTTACTGTGCAGAACGAGATTGCAAAGGAAGCGTTGGAAAGCCAGCTTACGGTTTTGAAGGAAAATCTGGAAAGTCATGGTCTGAAGGTTGAGTCTGTTGAAGTGACGGTGTCGGAATTTGGGTTTAAAAATCCAGAAGATTCCAATAATAATGCATTCCAACAGAAGAAGTCCAACAGAAGACGTTTCCAACTTGATTCGTTGGATGAGGTTGAGGAAGAAAATACTGTGGAGACCGAAGAGAGTAGACAAGACGGAAACAGTGTCGTGGATTATACGGCATAAGCTTAAGGAGGCAAAGGTATGAACACATCTTTACAAGGACTTGTTACTGGTCTAGATGAGCTTACGCTTGGAACAGACCGTGTGAACACGTCAGCGACAACGAAAACACCAGGTGGAAATCTTGGGAAAGATGAATTTCTTCAGCTTCTTGTATGTCAGATGAAAAACCAGGATCCGTTGGAGCCGGAAAAAGATACGCAGTTTATTGCACAGCTTGCTCAGTTCTCGTCGTTAGAACAGATGCAGAACTTGAACGAAACAGCGTTGAATTCTCAGGCGTTCGGTTTGGTTGGTAAGTCTGTTGTTATCAATACGACAAGTGCCAATGGAAATATGACAGAGGTGAGCGGTGTTGTAGATTATATTACAATGAAAAATGGCGAAGCTCATTTGTCTGTGGATGGACAGTTGTATTCTATTGATGATTTGGTTGAAGTTAAAGATTCCTATTATGCAATTCAGGAATTTCTTCCTTCCGTAGAAAAGACAGAGGGTATCTTTGACAAGTCCAATAAGAAGGCAGTGGAAATTAAAATTGATCTTGGTGAAGGCGATTATGCTGCTACAAGTGTTGCAGTGGTAATTAATGGAGAGTATGTAAAATCCGAACAGATGAGTTACCAAGATGGAACATTGTATATACTACCAGGAGCATTTGAAAACTTAGGTGAAGGAACCTATGAATTAGGTTTGTATTTTGATGATCCATATGGAACAACAATAACAGATAAGGTTTCAATTAAAATCACTGACAGCGGAATCGTGACAGGAGACGCGAATGCGTGATAACTAGGAGGTGGACAAAGCGAATGAATATTTCGAATAAAAGTTTTACGTCCATCGATGAAATGCGTCAGAAGATTCAAAGTACGAGTGCTTCGAATCCAAAGACAGAAACCCAAAAAGGTTCTGAGAAATCGTTTGATCGTGTATTGTGGGATACCGCAGATCATGTGAAATTTTCAAAACATGCAGAAAAGCGCTTGGAAATGAGAAATATATCGATTTCCGAGGAGCAAAAAGCACGATTGGAAGATGCAGCGGATCAAGCGAAAGAAAAAGGAATGACAGAATCTCTTGTGATGGTTGATGATCTGGCCTTTATCTTGAATGTCAGAAATAAAACCATTGTGACAGCGGTGAATGATACAACCAATGCTGTTTTTACGAATATCGATGGAGCGATAATCAATTAATGGAAAATAAAGAAACATGCTGGCCCTTTATAGGAAGCATGAGAGTCTCTGAATGCTGGATGAGGCTCAAGAAAAAAGAAATGGAGGGTAATCATTATGATGAGATCACTGTGGTCTGGAGTATCTGGTTTGAAGGTACATCAGACAAAAATGGATGTTATAGGTAATAATATTGCAAATGTAAATACGGTTGGATTTCGTTCTAGTTCCGTAAACTTTACCGATGTATTCTATCAGACAACACAGAGCGCTTCCGGTCCAAATGCAAATACGGGAGCTGCTGGACGAAATGCAATTCAGATAGGTCTTGGATCCAATGTTGCATCCGTGTCTGTTAACATGAGTGGTACAGGTGCAACGAACCGTACCGACCGCGGAATGGACTTGATGATTAACGGAGATGCATTTTTTGTCGTAAAAAATAACGGAAATACATACTTTACAAAATCGGGTTGTTTTGACATTGATGCAGCAGGAACTTTGTACTGTACAACAAATGGTGCTACAGTACTTGGATGGGGCGTTGATGAAAATGGCGACATTCGTAAAGATACGGTAGATGCGTTAAAACTTATGTCTCCGGAAAATATGAATGCAGAACCTACAGCCACTGGAAATGTAACTCTTTCTGGTAATATTGATAGCAAAGATAAGCAGGTTACATATAGTGTAGATGGCCAAGGATATCCAATTTCTATTGGGTTTTACGATAATACGGGTAACTACTTTACGGCGAAACTTAGTGTGATGAAAGCCAATGATACCACAAATAATGAGTATACCGTAGGTATTACAGATATCATGGACGAAAAAGGTTTCTCGATTTTGAAGGAGGCTACTGTTGATGCTAGTGGAAATACAGTATATACCACTACTGGACAATATGTAAGTTTTGCGGGCCAGTCGCCTTTGAATTATACGGTAGATCCGGACGGAACAGTTCAGTTTGCACCAAGTACAGCGCTTCTTACATTTAATGGTTCATCTGGTGAATTTGTAAGTGTTTCTGGTGAGTTGGAAGGAATGTTGAACCTTACTTTGAATGATGGAAATACAGAGAACAATGCATTTCCAGTTGGAGGAGTTAACATTGATTTTTCAGGCCTTACCATGTATGCAACTAGCGGAACTAGTAGTGTGAAACCAGAACGTGGTGATAAGAATGGATACAATGCTGGTAACGCAGCGGGACAGTTGAATGGCTTCTCGATTAATGCGGATGGCAAAATTTACGCAGTTTATGACAATGGTGATGACAAATTGTTGGGACAGATTGCTGTGGCATCTTTCGCCAATCCTTCTGGTTTGGAAGCGGTAGGAAACAGTTTGTTTGCGGCAACATTGAACTCAGGTGAGTTTGACGGAATTGGACAGGATATCACAGAAGTGGGAAGTTTCTCAGTAGGTGCATTGGAAATGTCAGATGTGGATTTGGCAACAGAATTCACTAACATGATTACAACACAGCGTGGTTTTCAGGCTAATTCAAGAACAATTACAACATCCGATACAATGTTGGAAGAGTTGATCAATTTGAAGAGATAAATTTTATAAAAAATGTCGAAAAAGGGAAACTTTATGTTTCCCTTTTTTGTTAAATGTGGTATAATGATAATAGCTTGGAGAGCAAAAAATACATATTGGGAAAAGGAGGAGCCGGCATGATTGATGTCACGCGAATGAGCGGGAAAAAATTTACTTTAAATGCTCATTTAATTGAAACAATTGAAGAAACGCCGGATACGGTTATTTCCCTTACGACAGGGAAAAAAGTGATTGTAAAAGAGACGCGGCAAGAGATTGTTGAGTTGGCAAAGTTGTATCGAAAACAAATAGCAAGTAACATATAGATAAAATAATTTAAGGTGGTGTGTTTTTTTGGATTTAGCATCGATTATTGGTCTGCTGGGATGTGCAGCGGCCGTTGTTTATGGTATTGTATCTGGAGAACAGGGAGTAGCAGCGCTTGGGAACTTTTATGACTTGCCGTCTATTTTGATTACGGTTGTGGGGTCCTTTATGTGTATGCTGACGATGGCGGATGATATTCCTGGTTTTCTTAATTCAGTAAAGTCCTTTTCACTGATTATGAAGAAACCAGAAAGCAATGAGGGGGATGTAATTCGCACGATTATTGATCTTGCCAATGTGGCGAGAAAAGAAGGTCTTCTTCAGCTTGAAGAAGCAGCATCGGACATTGATGATGATTTCTTGAAAAAAGGAATCATGTTGATTGTGGATGGTACGGATCAGGAATTGGTTACCAGTATATTGGAAACAGATTTGAATTGTATTGAGCGACGTCATAATAAGATTATTAGTTTTTGGGAAGGTTTGGCGGCGATGGGACCTGCTTGGGGTATGATTGGTACGTTGATTGGTTTGATTAACATGCTTAAATTGTTGGATGATCCGAGTTCCATTGGACCGAACATGGCGGTTGCGTTGATTACAACGTTGTATGGTTCACTTTTGGCGAACTGGATTGGTATTCCGGTAGCTACAAAATTGCGTTCAATTAATGCGCGCGAGATTATGACGAAGGAAGTAATCTGTGAAGGGATTTTATCGATTCAGGCGGGAGAAAATCCACGAGTAATTGAAGAAAAATTAAAATCTTTCTTGGCACCGAAACTTCGAGATGAAGTTTTGAACGATGGGGGTGCTGACCAAGGTGGTGAAGGATAATGGCGCGAGATAAGCAAGAAGAACAGGCGTCTATTGGCGGTGGCTGGATTAATACTTTTGCGGATTTGATGAACTTGTTATTATGTTTTTTTGTGCTTCTATTTTCCATGTCTACGGTAGATGCAGATAAGTATGAACAGTTGGTTACTTCGTTATCAGAAAGTATTGATATTTTTGATGGTGGTGACAAGGCTGTCGGTGAGGGTGCATTTATATCCAGCGGAACGAGTCACAAGATTTCCGTGGAGCAGTATTTTAATGAATTTGAAAACAGTGGGCAAGAAGAAGAATCACAAGATGAGTCGTCAGAACTGACAGAGGAAGAAAAATTCCAGAAGAAGATGGCGGAAGATCTTAAAAAGAGAACAGAAGAGCTTTACGAAGAAGTTTCTGCGAAAGCAGCTGCGAAAAAGATTGAAGATATGATAAATGTGAATATGGATGAGCAGTATCAATATGTTCAGATTTCGTTGAATGGAGCGATTTTGTTTGATTCTGGTTCAGACCAGATAAAGAAATCGGCGCTTTCTATCTTGAGTAAAGTTGGAGATATCTTGAGAATATATGACAAGCATATGATCAAGATTGAAGGGCATACGGATAATGTTCCGATGTCAAGTGGGAAGTTTGCAAATAATATGTGGCTATCTACAGCGAGAGCAACACGAGTGTTTGAGTATTTTGTGGACAAGAAAAAATTAAGTCCTAAAACGTTGGAGACTACGGGAAGAAGTGAATATGAGCCGGTGGCCTCAAATAAGACGGAAAAAGGGCGAGCAAAAAATAGACGTGTTGAGATCAAGATATACACAGACAAATAGGAGGTTCAAATGAAAAAAAATATTCTTACAATTGTTATTATGGCGGCTTCGTTAGTAAATTTGATTTTAACCATTGTTATGGTGTTTTCAATTGTGCCAGCTATGAATAAAACGAATAAACTGATTGATAAGGTGGTTTCAGTAATTGATTTGGAGATTGAAAAAGAAGAGGCTGCTGAATATTCTGTAGAGTCTTTAGAGGCGTATAAGATTGCGTTTGAGACAAAACAGACAATTAATCTGAAAGCAGATCCAGGTGATGCGGAAGCACATTTTGCGGTAATTGATGGTATTACAATATCCTTCAATAAAGATGCCGAAGATTATGAAAAGATCAAACAGTCTGTAACAAATGCAGATGTTTATATCACGGATTTTGTGAAGGAAGCACTTTCGGAACAAACGATTACTACTCTTGACGAAAATGCAGTAAAAGAGTTGGCACTTGCGAAGATTCAAGAGTTTTATGGAAGTAAGTGTATTGTGATGGTTTCGTTGCAAGGATTTATGTTCCAATAAGAGATAAAAGTTATAGAAAACACTTTATATTCTCTTGAATTTATGGTATAATTGTTGAAGTGTCTATTAGTGGGCATTTAACAAAAATAATGATATGGTAACTGTGAGGTGAGATTAATGGGGGACGTCCTGTCACAAAGCGAAATAGATAATTTGCTTTCTGCGCTAAATAATGGTGAATTTGATCCGGCTGCGGCGGAAGAGGTTCAAGAACGCCAGGTCAAGGATTATAATTTTGCAAGACCATCGAAGTTCTCCAAAGATCATCTTCGTACTTTGGTTTTTATATTTGAACATTATGCGAGATTGTTGTCTACCAATTTGCCGGTATATCTTCGTCGGAATGTTCAAGTAGAAGTGATGCATGCTGAAGCGGCAACGTTTCAAGAGTTTTCTAACTCTCTTTCCAATCCGGTTCTTTTGGGAGTTGTTAATTTTTCTCCTTTGGAAGGGACGGTTATATTGGAAATGGCAAGTGGTCTCGGATATGCGATTGTGGATCGTATGTTGGGAGGGGCAGGAGAACCTTTAGATAAACCGAGGGAGTTTACAGAGATTGAGTTGACTATTATTGAACGTATTATGGTTGTGTGTACCAATCTCTTGATTGAACCGTGGCAAAATGTGCAACAACTTGAGCCGATGCTCGAACGAATTGAAACGAATTCTCAGTTTGCGCAGTTTGTGTCGCCAAATGAAATGACTTCTATTGTAACAATGAGTATTAAGATTGGCGATGTTGAAGGTTTGATAAATATCTGTATTCCTTATGCGGTTGTGGAGCCAGTGATTGATAAGATTAATACAAAATACTGGTATTCTACGGCGGAGGTTAAAGATGATGATATATATCGAGAGATTATTGAAGATAATATCAACAAAGCTCAGATTCCAGTTCGTGCAATTATGGGACGAAGTGTGATATCGGTAAATGATTTTATACATCTTCAAGTGGGGGATATTATCAAAGTCGATACTAAGGTAGAAGATGATTTGGATATTTATGTAGGTAATATTAAGAAATTTTCTGCATTACCAGGTGCATTTGATGATGCATATGCAGTTAAGATAAAATCAGTATACAGAGAGGAGTAAAATGCCATGGATGGAATGTTATCGCAAGAAGAAATTAATGCATTGCTTGGCGGTATGTCGGATGACGCCGATAATGATAGTGCTGAAGTGATGGAAAATTCTTCTGGTGCAACGGTTTCCGAGGAGCGTTTATCTCCAGAAGAAGGCGACGCCTTAGGAGAGATTGCTAATATTAGTATGGGCACAGCGGCGACGACCTTGTCGGTACTTGTGAATAATCGTGTGGAAATTACTACGCCACAGCTTTCGTATGTAACCATGGATGACTTAAAAGAGCGAAGCGAGGCGCCATGTGTATTTATATACATTTCTTACCGGACTGGTCTGGAAGGAAAAAACGTTCTGATTTTGAAAGAGAACGATGTTAAAGTGATTACGGACTTAATGATGGGTGGAGATGGAACGAACATGGAGACTGAGCTCACAGAATTGCATCTTAGTGCAATTTGTGAGGCGATGAATCAGATGATGGGATCTGCGGCTACGTCAATGTCTTCGATGATTAATGAGATGGTTGATATTAGCCCACCTACTTCAACACGAGTTGACTTTACGGCAGCTGGGTTGGAGGATGTTTTGTCGGACATGATAGGACAGATGTTTGCATGTGTGTCCTTTAAGATGACCATTGGGGATTTGGTTGATAGTGAAATTGTACAGTTGTATCCAATTGAATTTGCACGGCTTATTTATACCCGTTTTAGAAGTACAATGGAAACGGGTATAGAAGAAAGTGTTGCAAGTACTCCGGAGCCTGCTCCGGGACCGGCTGCGGTTCCGACGCCAGCTCCTGCAACGGCGCCAACTCCTGTAGTGGCTCCAGAGCCTGTACCTCAACCTGCGATGCAGCAGATGCAGCAGCAACCAATGATGGGAATGCCGCAACAAGCAATGCCGATGTATGCAATGCCACCGCAGGATTTGAATATACAACCGGCGCAGTTCCAAAATTTTGTTCCAATGCAAAATTTGGACGGTATTGCACCAGAGAACATCGATCTTATTATGGATGTTCCACTTGAGGTGACGGTAGAACTTGGAAGAACCAGCAAATCAATCAAAGAAATACTGGATTTCTCTCCAGGAACGATTATTGAGCTGGATAAACTTGCTGGAGAACCAATTGATGTATTGGTAAATGGTAAGTTTGTTGCAAAAGGTGAAGTAGTTGTTATCGAAGAAAGTTTCGGTATTCGAGTAACAGAAATTATCAAAGAATAAAAGTATGGAGGAGAAAGACAATGGCAAAAAGTGTATTAATTTGTGATGATGCAGCATTTATGAGAGTCATGATTAAGGATATTTTAACAAAGAATGGATATGAAGTGGCTGGAGAGGCCGAAAATGGTTTGAAAGCAGTTGAAAAGTACAATGAAACAAAACCAGATCTTGTAATGATGGATATTACAATGCCAGAGATGGATGGTATCCAAGCACTTAAGAAGATTAAGGAAATGGATCCGGCGTCCAACGTTATCATGTGTTCTGCTATGGGTCAGCAGGCGATGGTTATTGAGTCAATTCAGTCAGGTGCGAAGGACTTCATTGTTAAGCCATTTCAGGCAGATCGTGTATTAGAAGCAGTGAAGAAAGCTATTGGTTAAGAAGAATGGGTAGCAATATTCTACAATTGTTAGGTGCGGTTGTTGTTTTTGTACTGATTCTATTTGCTACATACTATGTTAGTAAATGGATTGCAAAGTCAGGAGCATTGCAGTCACATGCAAGGAATATTAAAGTAATTGAAATCTCCAAGGTTGCACCAGATAAATACATACAGATTGTTAAAATTGGTGACAAGTATTATTCTATTGGTGTAACCAAGGAGAACATTACATTTTTAACTGAGTTACAAGAAGAGCAGTTGGATTTAAATCCACCAGAAGAAATGGTTGTAAATGAACCATTTAAAATGGTATTTGATAAGGTTTCAACTGTGATTAAGAACAAACAAAAAAAAGAATGAGAAAAGGTTGGTATTATGAGAACACATAAGAGATTTATTTCGATTGCAGCAAAAGGGATGTCTCTGTTGATGGTACTATGCATATTAACCTTTTTTTGTAGTGCAGTCGTAGTTGCAGCACCAAGTTCTAATGCACATGTAGATGAAATAGAAGGAAGTGCGACAGCAACAGTGTCGGATCCTGATGATCCGGATGGTTTTGAATTTAATATTTCGTCGAACGCGGGAAGTGGCAACTTATCAGCAAGCTTGCAGATGCTTCTTGTTTTGACGGTTTTGGCATTGGCACCATCGATTCTTATAATGATGACTTCATTTACCAGAATTATTGTGGTGCTACATTTTGTTCGTTCGGCGCTTGGAACACAAACGACACCACCAAATCAGGTGTTGATTGGATTGTCTTTATTCCTTACGTTGTTTATTATGTCACCTGTTATTACGGACATCAACAAAGAATGTGTGCAACCTTTTGAGCAGGGACAGATGACACAGGAAGAAGCGCTGAATGCAGGTTTGAAGCCAATTCGTACATTTATGTTTAAACAGACAAATCGTGCGGATATCAAATTGTTTTTGGAAATTCAAGGAAAAGATACGGAGATTAAGTCAGAAGATGACATTCCGACGATGGTTCTTATGCCTGCATTTATGATTAGCGAACTAAGAACAGCGTTTATCATTGGATTTTTGATTTATCTTCCGTTTATTGTAATTGATATGGTAGTAGCATCCACACTGATGTCAATGGGTATGATGATGTTGCCACCGACGACGATATCTATGCCATTTAAAATTCTTTTATTTGTATTAGCAGATGGTTGGAATCTGATAATAGGAGAAGTTGTAAAGACGTTTTATTAACCAAAAAGCTACTTTGGATGAATGAGGGGGTGAGTGGCGATGACAGAAACAGATGTAATAGACATTTCGGCAGAGATGATATGGGTTATTATAAAGTGTTCCGCACCATTGTTGCTCATATCACTAATTGTAGGACTTATTATTAGTATCTTCCAGACAGTAACATCAATTCAGGAGCAGACATTAACATTTGTACCAAAGCTTTTGGCAATTTTTATTATGTTACTTTTGTCTGGAAATTGGATCATGAATACATGTGTGGAATTTTTTCAAACATTATGTGAAAACTTTTCGGTATATGTGAAATGACATGCAATCGGCAATAGGGAGGTATGAAGATGAATTTTACGATAGAAAGTCTTGAGTTTTATCTTCTTATTCTCGTTCGAATAACATCATTTATTGCGGTTGCACCATTTTATAGTGCCAATACAATTCCAATACGTGTTAAGATGTCATTTAGTGTTGTTTTGACGCTTATCTTGATACCAGTGGTGCCTATGGTAGAATTGCAATATGTGGGGATTTTTGGCTATACAGCTTTATTGTTGCAGGAAGCGGCAGTAGGGTTGATTTTGGGATTTATGTGTAATATCTGTATGTACATTGTTAGTTTTGCAGGACAACTTATGGACATTGAGATTGGTCTTTCGATGGCCAATATATATGATCCGATGACAAGTATTAGTGTTACCGTAACTGGAAATATGTACACATACCTGGTAATGTTGATTATGATGGCAACCAATATGCATCATTATGTGCTTCGTGCGATTCTTGATACGTTTTCGCACTTTAATGTTGGACAGGCAGTATTTCAAGGGAATATAGTAGAAACAGCAGTTTCTTTTATGGGAAATTATTTCTTGATTGGATTCCGAATTGTGTTGCCGATATTTGCTTGCATGCTAATCATGAATGTAATACTTGGCGTTCTATCCCGAGCAGCTCCACAGATGAACATGTTTGTTGTCGGTATTCAGTTAAAAGTGTTTGTGGGAATTTTGGTTTTGCTTATTATTATTCCGACAGTATCAACGGTAGCAAATTTTGTTTTTGATATTATGAAAGATACCGTTACACAAATATATAATGCCTTTCTTCCGCGATAACAACATCGTGGAAATTAAAAAGGAGAGAGCGGTTATGTTGCGATATAATCTTCAGTTTTTTGCTCAAGATGGTGAAGGCGGCGAAAAAACAGAAGAAGCCACACCCAAAAAATTAGAGGACGCCAGAAAAGAAGGCCAGGTGGCAAAGAGTCAAGATTTGGGTGTTGCGATTCTTTTGATGATCCTATTTGTGTGCCTAAAGTTTTTGGGTGGATTTATGTATGAACGTTTTATTGGAGTATTTCGAACATATATAAATGGGATAGGAGAATATGCCTTTGATTTTAATTCGTTGCGTGCAATGAATGCGCTTACATATGGTGGCAAAGAAATGCTTTTGATTGCGGGGCCTATTATGGCCATTGCATTGATTGCTGCTGTGGTGGTTGATGTTGCTCAAGTAAAATGGCAACCCACATCGAAGCCTTTGTTGCCTAAATTGTCTAAAATTAGTCCGGTTTCCGGTTTTAAACGGATGTTTTCAAAGGACAAGATATTTGATTTGATAAAGGCCATTGCAAAATTGTTAGTGTTATTTTATGTGGTATACGATTCCCTAAAGGATGAATGGGGAATGGTGGTTAATATATATCAGTTGGAGTTGACACCAGCATTGCTTTTAATTGTGAATACCATTATCAATGTTGGAATGAAGATTAGCTTTGTTTTTTTGATTCTTGCGGTGGTTGACTACTTGTATCAGAAGAGAAAATTTAGAAATGATATGAAGATGACGAAGCAGGAAGTAAAGGATGAGTATAAAAATGCGGAAGGAAATCCGCAGATTAAGAGTAAGATCCGAAGTAAGATGCAAGAGGCGTCCAGACGTCGTATGATGCAAAGTGTACCAGAGGCAGACGTTGTTATTACAAACCCGACTCATTTGGCGGTGGCTATTAAATATGATAAGTCTCTGGGAGAAGCGCCCGTTGTGTTGGCAAAAGGTGCCGATTATCTTGCGGCTCGAATCAAAGACGTGGCAAGAGAAAATCAAGTAGAGATTGTGGAAAATAAACCGGTAGCAAGAATGCTATATTATAATGTGGAAATTGGAGATCAGATTCCGCCGGAATTGTACCAAATGGTGGCGGAAATTCTGGCATATGTATATAATTTACAAGGTAAAATATAAGGTTTTGGAGGTGGATTGGAAATGAAAAAAATGGATATTATATTGGGATGCTTTGTTTTAGTACCAATTTTGTGTCTGATTATTCCGGTCCCTCTGATATTATTGGATTTTTTGTTTGCGCTTAACATTGCAATATCAATGATCATTTTGTTTCAAGCGCTTTTTGCGAATGAGCCATTGGATATGTCTTCATTCCCAACACTTTTGCTTTTGACAACATTATTCCGTTTGTCATTGAATGTTAGTTCGACGAGAAACATTTTGCTTCATGGTGAAGCTGGAAATGTCGTTGAAACTTTCGGTAATTTTGTCGGTGGTGGCGATTTGATTGTTGGAGCGGTTGTGTTTATTATTTTGATTATTGTTCAGTTGATGGTAATCAATAAAGGTTCCGAGCGTGTATCAGAGGTTACAGCCCGTTTTACGTTGGATGCGATGCCTGGTAAGCAGATGGCGATTGATGCTGACTTAAATACGGGAGCGATTACGGATGAAGAGGCAAAGGCGAGACGAGAAAAGATTCAGGAAGAGTCCGCATTTTTTGGCGCCATGGACGGTGCTACAAAATACGTAAAGGGAGATGCGACGGCGGGGCTGGTTATTACAGTGATTAACTTCGTTGGTGGACTTGCTCTTGGTGTGTTGATGAATGGAATGGAAATGGCGGATGCACTTCAGGCCTATTCGATTTTGACCATTGGTGATGGTCTTACCAGTCAGATTCCTTCGCTGATGATTTCATTGGCAACAGGTGTTCTGGTAACGAAAGGATCCAAAGATGCAGATATCGGAGGTGTGTTGCAATCGCAGTTGCTTGGAACACCGAAGGTGTTGATAATTGTTGGTTGTGCGTTGATTGGTTTGGGTGTGTTTACCCCACTTAATGTTATTATTTTCACGGCGTATGGTATTTTCTTTATCATTACGGCGAGAATGATGAGCAATGAGCTTGAAATGGAAGCAACAGATGCGGAAGTGAGCGAGGAAGAGGAGTCGGCAGAAGAAATACGACGTCCAGAGAACGTTACATCGTTGCTTAAAGTGGATTCCATTGAGTTGGAATTTGGATATGGTATTATTCCGTTGGCAGACGTGAACCAGGGTGGAGATTTGCTTGACCGAGTTGTTATGATTCGTAGACAAATTGCGTTGGAACTTGGTTGCGTAGTTCCAATGATTCGATTGCGTGATAATATTCAGTTGAATCCGAATCAGTATGTGATAAAGATTAAAGGTGTACCCGTGAGTGAAGGTGAGATTTTGTTAGATCACTATATGGCGATGAATCCGGGCTATGGGGAAGCGGAACTGGCGGGAATTCCTACATTTGAGCCATCCTTCCATTTGCCAGCAATTTGGATTACAGAGGCGCAACGTGAACGTGCAGAATCTCTTGGCTATACGGTGGTGGATCCACCTTCTATTATTGCTACGCATTTGATGGAAATAATTCGAAACAATCTCCATGAATTGCTGACAAGACAGGATGTACAGAACCTGATCAACAATGTGAAAGAGGCAAACGATACCCTTGTATCCGAGCTTGTTCCGAAAATGCTTAGCGTAGGAGAGATTCAGAAAGTGCTTCAAAATCTTTTGATGGAAGGAATTTCAATAAGAGATTTGATTACTATTTTTGAGACATTGGCGGATTATGCGCCGACGACTCATGATACAGATATTTTGACGGAATATGTCAGACAGAGTTTGAAACGTGCGATTTCCAATAAATATTTCAATCACAATGAGGCAACTAGTGTCATTACATTGGATCCACGAGTGGAGCAAGAAATTATGAATGCAGTGAAACAAACGGAGCAGGGCTCTTATCTTGCATTGGATCCGGATTATTCTACTGCAATTATGACTGCTTTGCATGAGGAAAGTGGAAAGTTGGAAGAGTTGGGAAGAACACCAATTATCATTACATCTCCGATTGTACGTATGTATTTCAAGCATCTTACAATGGAGCAATTTAAAAATTTACATGTATTATCATATAATGAGATTGACTCAGATGTTGAGCTTCAATCAGTTGGGATGGTGACCGTTGAATGATTATTAAGAAATTTTTAGCGAAGACAGAGAATGAAGCGATTGAAATGGCAAAAGCAGAGCTAGGTAACAATGCCATTGTCATGAATATTAAAAAGATACAACCAAAAGGACTTGCCAAGCTTTTTGTCAAAGGAAAAGTAGAGGTTACGGCGGCTTTGGAAGAAAATGTTGTGTATGACACGGAATCGAAAGCAGAATCAAGACAATCCAAAACCAATATTGAGCTTGCGGCTCCGAAGTTTGTACCGGATATTGTTGCAGATGAAGAGGAAGATGAGAAGAATGTTGCAGCGATTGAAGAAAAATTGAGTAGTTTGCAGAAAATGTTAGAACAACAGATGTCGGAAAAGCAAGAAGATAAGAAGGAACAGAAAGAAGAAAAACTATCCGAAGAAAAGGAAAGTCGTAAAGAAAAGGCAGAAAAAGAAGAAGAAACGCCAGAAACAAACAAGGCGGATGCCTGCAAAGAACTGATTCGTAAACAGATGGTTCAGAATGAAGTTGATGAAACCATTGCAGATAAGTTAATTGATGAGATTGACCGTTCTTTACCAAAGGATGCGGCGCTTGACCAGATATTGGCGGCGATTTATCAGAAAATCATTTTAATGACAGGGCAACCATACATTTTGGATGATAAAGAAAAAGATGGTCCATGTTATGTGTTCTTTCTTGGTTCTACAGGTGTAGGCAAGACCACCACCATTGCTAAGATTGCATCAAAGTTAAAGCTGGAAAACAAGCTGAATATTGCATTGGCAACTGCAGATACGTATCGAATTGCAGCGGTGGAGCAGTTAAAGACTTACGCTAATATTCTTAGTGTTCCGTTAAAGGTTATTTATAGTCCTGAAGAATTGGGAGAGATGCAAGAGGAACTGAATCAGTATGATATGTGTTTGGTTGATACCGCAGGTTGTTCTCATAAAAACAAGGAGCAATTGGAGGATATCAAAAAGTTGATTGAACAGATTCCAATTGCAAAGCGTGAGGTATATCTTGTGCTTAATGCGGCAACTAAGTATAGTGACTTAAAAGAAATTGCAGATGTATATTCGGATATTACGGATTACAGCATGATTTTTACAAAATTAGATGAAACTTCGTCATCTGGTGTGATGTTAAATTTGCGAACATATACAGATCGTCCATTGTCGTATGTGACATGGGGGCAAAATGTACCAGACGATATCGGGAAAGTAGATGCTCAAAAAATTGCAAAAAAATTGTTAGGAGGTAAGTCGTAGTGGATCAGGCTGAAAAACTCAGAAATATAATTAAAAAGCAAGAGTTACAGGCTGAGGAAAAAGAACGGATTGCCAAAGTTATTACCGTCACCAGTGGTAAGGGAGGTGTCGGAAAAACAAGTTTGTCTGTGAATCTTGCGATTCAATTAAGTAAAATGGGGAAACGAGTTGTAATTTTTGATGCGGATTTTGGGTTGGCAAATATTGAAATCATGTTAGGACTTCGTCCTAAATATAATTTGGCGGATTTAATGTATCGTGGTAAAAGTATTGAAGATATTATCACGTATGGTCCGGAGAATATTGGATTTATATCTGGTGGTTCAGGCATTAATGAGCTGGCAAATTTGTCTAGAGAACAAGTCGTTACTTTGATTCATCGTTTGGCGGATTTGGATCGGATAGCAGATGTTATCATCGTGGATACAGGTGCGGGAATCAGTGACACAGTATTGGAATTTGTGGCAGCAAGTGAAGAAGTACTTTTAGTGGCAACACCTGAACCAACATCCATTACGGATGCTTATGCTCTGTTGAAGACGTTGAATCGTAAGCGGACATATTGTCCGGATAAAACAGTTGTCAAAATGATTGCAAACCAAGTTCGTGGGGAAAAGGATGCCACCGAACTTTTTGAAAAATTGGTAGTTGTTGTTGACAAGTTTTTGGATGTCAAAGTAGAGTTTATTGGCTCGGTGCCTTATGATAGAAATATGCAGAAAGCTATCATGCATCAGGCACCAGTGTCCATAAGTAATCAGGATTCGGATGCTGCAAAAGCGATTCGAACAATTGCGTATACCATTGAGGATGAATTATTAGTGGGAGAAGAAAGGGTAGGAATTGTAAAATTGTTTTCAAGTGTGATCCGAATGCGATTCATGCGATAGTGTAGGAGATGTTAGTATGCAGAAAGTCGTAATTAACGTTGGGGACAAAATTGAATTAACACATGTTAGGAGTGCTATAGGACGAAAGTTGACAGTGAGCAGATACACGAGCCAGCTTTTGGATTACGATGGCTTGCGCACAGCAAAAATCTCTATGCCGATTTTTGAAGGGAAGATTATTCCATTGGAACTCAATGATGAATATGATATGTGCTTCTTTTCTTCATCGGGTTTATATCGATGCCGTGCGAAAGTTATAAAGCGATTTCGGGAAGCTAATATGTATATGCTGATTATGCAATTTGAGTCGCTTCCTAAAAAATTTCAGCGACGTCAGTATTATCGATTGGAGTGTATGCTTCCGATGCGATACAGAGTTATAACAGAAGAAGAAAAAACCTTGCGAGATTTTTTGGAAACCAATCAATTTGAGGATCCGGCGTTAAGAGAAGCCTACGAAAATAAGTTGGATGAATTTACAAAAGACTGGCAGGATGCTCTTTTGACTGACATAAGCGGGGGTGGTGTTCGGTATCAATGTAAGAAAGGAGTAGAAGCAGGGACTTATATAGAATTCGAAATTCAACTTGATTTCGGTAATGAAAGTTCATTACTTAAGGGGATTGCGAAGGTAGTTACTCGGATAGATATTCCTGGTGATAGCAAAAGTGAAGAAAGATGTGAATTTGAAGAAATTGGAAACCAAGAACGGGAATTGATTGTTAAATATGTGTTTGAAGAACAGAAAAGAAGATTGAGAAAGGATTCATGATAAAAATATGAAAAAAGTTTTAATTATTGATGACTCTGCACTTATGAGAAGGCTAATGTCTGATATAATACAAGCAGAGGATGATTTATGTGTCGCCGATACTGCTGAAAATGGAAGCGTAGCGGCGGAGTACATAAAGGAAAAACGGCAGTATGACTGTATTCTTTTGGATATTAATATGCCGAAGATGGATGGAATTGCATTTCTGAAATTCATGAATGAGATTGGTTGTAATATTCCGACGTTGGTTGTTAGTTCTATTGCAAGTGAGAGTGCGAAGGAGACAATCCGGGCATTGGAATTAGGGGCATACGATTTTGTGAAAAAACCAGGGCAATTCACACGAAAAATGGACGATTTTGCGAATCCATTGCTACAGAAAATTCGATGTTCTGTTGCGATAAATAATTCGGCGATGCATCCGAAGCAAGAGACTGTGATACCAAAGAAGAGTCATAAAGAAAAACAGGGAAAACGGAAGGGAGCCAAGGCAGAAATAGGAGATCTTATATTCATTGCATCTTCTACGGGCGGTCCTAAGGCGCTTCAGTCGGTTATCCCTAAGTTTCCGAAACACATTGGATGTCCCATTGTGGTTGTTCAGCATATGCCAGCGGGGTTTACAAAATCTCTGGCGGAACGACTGAATGAGATGAGCTCGTGTGAGGTTGTAGAGGCGGAAGATGGAACAGTTCTGAAGAATGGGGTCGTCTATATCGCCAAGGGCGGATTTCAACTAAGCATAGGATTAAATGAAAAAGGTGAACAATGCTTGTTCGTGAAAAAGGATGAACCACGGAATGGCCTTCGACCTTGTGCGGATATTTTTTTGGAGTCACTGACAGAATCCAGATATCGTAATATATTATGTGCGGTTTTGACGGGGATGGGAAGTGATGGAACCAGTGGTTTGGTTCAGTTGAAGAAAGTGAAAAAGGTGTATGTAGTGAGTCAGAGTGAACCAACGTGTGTTGTATATGGGATGCCACGTTCAGCAGAGAATGCTGGGGTTGTTGATCGGGTGGCAGATTTGCAAGACATCGCAGGACACCTGATATTCGCGAAAGAAAAGTAAAAGCGTTGGCGTGTTTTAGTCGCTGTATATGCGCGGAATGGAGGATAAGATGGATACGAGTCAATATTTAGAATTATTTATCGATGAAACGAAAGAACATTTGCAGGCATTGAATGAACATATTCTGGAATTGGAAAAGGATCCAGAAAATGCAGATACCATCAACGAGATTTTTAGAGCAGCGCATACGTTAAAAGGTATGTCCGGTACGATGGGATTTACAAGAATGCAGCGTCTTACTCATGACATGGAAAACGTATTCCAGGAAATTCGAAATGGAAACATGAAGGCAAATGCAAAATTGGTGGACATTTTGTTCCGTGGCCTTGATGCGTTGGAATCTTATCTGGATGTGATTTCTAGTACAGGGGCAGAAGGGACAGAGGATAACGAAGATATCATCAATGACTTAAATGAAATGGTGGCAGAGGGAATGGGAAGTGCTTCTGACTCAACGGCGCAAGCACCGAAAGAAGAGAAAAAGAGCGAAGCATCAGAACCTGCAAAAGAGAGTTCCTCAAAGGAAAATAAGTTTGAACAGATTTCTGTATCCGAGTACGAAATTGTTGCTATGGAGAATGCGAAAGCAGAAGGCCAGAATGTATTTGGTGTTACAGTGTATCTCCAGGAAACTTGTATTTTGAAGGCTGCCCGCGCATTTCTAGTGTTTAAATCAGTGGAATCCAAGGGAGAACTGATTAAGTCTGTACCAGATACAGAAAAAATCGAAGATGAAGAGTTTGAGTTTGATTTTAGTTGGATTCTTGCAACAAAAGAGTCGAAAGAAACCATTAAAAAGCTGATTATGAATGTATCTGAGATTGCAGATGTTTGTATTGATGATTTCAAATACACAGTAACAGAAGCGATTGCCAGCCGGACTGCACAGGCGTCTGAGAGCGCGAAAGAGAGTAAGGAAGGAAATGAAAATAAAGAGTCCGCGAAAAAACCGGCAGCATCCAAAGGAAAAGTGGCAAGTCGCTCGGTTCGTGTTGACATTGACAAGTTGGATGTGTTGATGAACTTAGTTAGTGAGTTGATTATAGCAAAAAATGCATTGGTATCTGTTACATCTACAGGTGAGGGAAATGTTGATGTGAGTGGCAATCAGACATTCCATGAAAACATTGAATATCTAGAGAGAGTAACAACAAACTTACACGAGTCCGTGATGAAAGTTCGAATGGTGCCAATCGAGAGTGTAGTAAACCGATTCCCACGTATGATTCGTGATTTGAATCGAAAGCTAGATAAGAAGATGGAGTTGTACATGTCTGGTGAAGATACAGAACTGGATCGTACAGTAATTGATGAGTTGGGAGATCCATTGATGCATTTGCTTCGAAATTCTGCGGATCATGGTTTGGAGAGCAATGAAGAACGTGTTCGTCTCGGTAAACCGGAAGTTGGTTCCATTTTCTTAGATGCATATCAGGATGGAAACAATGTAACCATTGAGGTTCGTGATGATGGAGGCGGAATCGACACAGAAAAGGTTAAAAATAAAGCAATCGAAAAGGGAACTATCACAGAACAGCAGGCAGAAACAATGACGGACAAAGATTTTATTGATTTGTTGTTCCGTCCAAGTTTCTCTACTGCGGATAAGATTTCGGATGTATCCGGACGTGGTGTAGGTCTTGATGTTGTTAAAACGAAAATCGAGTCCCTTGGTGGAAGTATTGAAGCAAAAACAGTGAAAGGTGAAGGTAGTACTTTCATCATCCAACTTCCACTTACATTGGCAATTATTCAGGCGTTGATGGTTGAAGTTGGAACGGAAAAATATGCAATTCCACTTGGAAATATCAATACAATTGAGGATATTATGCCAGGAGAAATTCGTTTGGTTCAGTCCCAAGAGGTGATTCATCTTCGTGGAAATGTAATTCCAATCATCCGAATGAATGAGGTTTTGGAGATTGAAGATTACGAGAAAAATAACGAAGGCGAGTCGGAAATTGTGGTTGTTGTTAAGAAGGGAGATCAGCGAGTTGGTCTTGTGGTTGATAAACTTCTGGGACAACAGGAAACCGTTATCAAGTCACTGGGCCATCATATCACCAATGCAAAACTCTTTAGTGGTGCAACAATTCTTGGTGATGGTGAGGTGGCACTGATTCTTGATACGAACACATTGATCTAAAGAGGAGGGGATTCAAATGGATGGTATGACGAATGAAAACGTGATTGAAGAGGTTCAATACATTGTAATTAGAATTGGTGGTGAGCATTATGGAATCAACATCGGTTATGTAGATAATATTGTAAGAATGCAGCGAATTACTCGGGTGCCAAAATCACAGCCATATTATGTTGGTGTAATCAATTTGCGAGGTGAAGTTGTACCGGTGATGAGCCTTCGAAAACGATTTGATCTTGAAGCGGATGAGTATACTGGTTCAACTCGTATTATCATTTTGAAACTGGAGGATCAGTCTTTGGTAGGAGTTATCGTAGATGAAGTTCGCGAAGTGTTGAATTTGGATCCAACCACGATAGAAACACCATCTTTTAAGTTGGATGAGAAGAATGCGTCCTACCTTGCAGGTATCGGCAAAAATGGAGATAATCTCATTTCGTTGCTTAATATTGAGAATGTGGTAGGAGAATCAAAGGCAGTATGAGTGAAATAATACGTGTGGGAATGGCAGATTATAAGATTTGTCATTCCCCGCAAAAAATATCAACCCTTGGGCTGGGTTCCTGTCTAGGGGTTGTATTGTATGATAAAACGATAAAAATTTGTGGCATGGCACATGTAATGATGCCAGATAGCACAAAGATATCCAAAAATTCCAATCGGATGAAATTTGTCGACACTTGTATTACGGATATGTACGAGGAACTTATGGTTGCCGGAGCAAAGAAGACAAATTTGGTTGCCAAGGTTGCCGGTGGAGCAAAAATGTTTTCGTACCAATCAAATAACAGTCATATGAACATTGGTGCACAAAATATTGATGCGGTTCATCAGCTGTTGGAACGGTGGAACGTTCCGATTATCGCAGAGGATGTGGGTGGCAATCATGGAAGAACAATTGAATTTAATACCGTGACGGGTGAGTTGACCATTAAGTCGGTGGGAATTGGTGATAGCGTTATCTGACAGGAAGACGGGGGAAAGATGAAGTATAGATTTATTCCAGCTTTTGTTATGCTGATGGCAGGTCTTGTGTGTTGTATTATGAGTATTGTGCAAGGTTGGAACGTTACATATAGTCTGGCAGTACTTATAATTGTGTTAATTGTATTTTACATCATTGGTCAGATTGCGGCGCAGATTATAGGTAAAGTGATTGCAGAACATGAAGCTATGGTAAAAGCGGAGCAAGAAAGAATAAAGGCCGAAGAAGAGGCAAAACGTATAGCTGAAGAAGAGGCGAAAAAAGAGGAAAAAGAGAAGAAAAAGAAGAAAAAGGATCAAAGTACGGCGGAATCGTAATGTAGAAAGATTGGTTGCGAGAAGCGGTTAGTGAGGGATGTTTATGGCGATGAGTGAAGTAGAAAGAAAAAAGCTGTGGGACCAATACATGAAGAAGAACAGCCCGGAGATACGAGAACAGCTGATTGTCGAGTATGCGAATCTAGTGAATCTTGTGGCTGGAAGAATGGGAATGTACTTAGGGTATACAGTAGAATACGATGACTTGGTTGGCTATGGCATTTTTGGTTTAATCGATGCAATCGACAAATTTGATTTAGCGAAAAATGTGAAGTTTGAAACCTATGCCAGTCTACGAATTCGTGGATCCATATTGGACCAGATTCGTAAGATGGATTGGATTCCAAGAACTTTGCGTCAAAAGCAAAAGCAAATGGATCAAGCATGTGCTAGGTTAGAAGGTCAGTTGGGGCGTCAAGCGACGGATGCAGAAGTGGCTGCAGAATTGAATATTACGCTGGATGAATATGATGCCTGGCGAAATGAAGCCCAATACACAAATTTAGTTTCATTGGATGATTATTTGGAACAGGGTGGGGATGGCAATTTTGAAACAACTGGTTCGAAACGTTTTGAACAGCCGGAGCAAGCGGTGGAAAAGCAAGAATTAAAGCAGCAGCTGATGGAAGCGCTAAAACATTTAACGGAGAAGGAATCCAGTGTCATTACTTTATATTATTATGAAGAATTGACATTAAAAGAGATTAGTAGAATTTTGGAGGTTTCAGAATCTAGGGTTTCTCAGCTCCATACAAAAGCATTGCAAAAAATAAAGCAGCAACTAGGAAACTCTGTGGAATTGTTAAACTTATTTTAAATATGGTCATTTGGCCGGAACGAAAGGTGAGGGAAGTCAATGGGGAAGAATGCATATTTTCAAATTGTTCATAAGCAAAATCGTACAATGTTAAAGGTGTTTCCGGCGACAAAAGATGGGGAAATGTTTCAGGTAGATGAAGTCATTAAGTATTTGGATTTGATTAACATTGGCGGTTATGATAGTGTAGGATTGAATTCATATCTAAAAAGAGCTGATTTTCGTACAGAATACATGATAATAAATAAGGAGATTTTGCCTGAAAATGAGCGATGCGTTGTGACAATTGCGCCACAAGGAGAAAATGCTGTGGCTCGTTTTTATCCTGCGTCTACAGCTGGGAAAAAAATGACACGAGAGGATATTGTTAGTGATTTGAAATTGGCCGGAGTCGTGCACGGAATACGTGAAGACGTTCTTGATCAGTTTTTGAAAAATCCAGAATATTGTCAAGATTATGTGGTTGCAGTAGCGACACCTCCAGTGCAAGGACATGATGCTCACATTGAATATCATTTTGATATTAATACGACAGCAAAGCCAAAGTTAAATGAGGACGGAAGTGTTGACTTTCATCAGTTAGGAAATATTAAACCAGTTGCGGTAGGGGACAAGCTTGCCACGTTGACACCGGCGGATCGTGGAAAGCCAGGACTTAGTGTGACGGGCGTTACACTTCCTGCAAACTCGGTGACAAATTTGACATTACGACATGGTCGAAATATTACAATGTCAGAAGATCGATGTGAGTTATATTCCCAAGTGGCAGGTCATGTTACTTTGGTGGATGATCTCGTTATGGTGTCAGATGTTTATGAAGTGCCAGCTAATGTTGATGCTTCGACAGGAGATATTGATTATAATGGAACGGTTAATGTGGTGGGTAATGTGAACACTGGTTACCGAATCCAGGCTGCGGGAGATATTGTCGTAAATGGTGTGGTTGAGGGTGCTACTTTGATTGCGGGTGGAAATATCGTATTAAAACGAGGTATGCAAGGAATGTCTCGCGGTATGTTGGATGCGCAGGGAAATATTACTGCCAAATTCATTGAAAATAGTACCATTCGTTGTGGTGGAACTTTGATGTGTGACGCGGTTCTTCATAGTGATACAGAGTGTACCGGTGAGATTTCCGTGCTAGGAAAAAAAGGACTCATCAACGGAGGACATATTCGTTCTTATACAAATATTGCAGCAACGCAGTTGGGCTCCACAATGGGGACAACTACGATTGTTGAAATTATGTCAGATATTGAACAAGCGAAAATGTTAAATGAAACAGAGGCAAAGCTAGAAGAAGTAAGGGAAGCTCTTGACAAGATGGACCATGTTTTGATTGGTATTAAAAAGATGGTTAAAAGTGGTCAACAGATTTCCCCACAACAGGTGCAGTATTTGAAAGTGGCAGCTGCTTCGAAACCAAAACTTAAAAAAGAGATTGAGAATATGGAATTGCAATGTCAATCCATGAAAAAGATATTGGAATTGGGAACCAATGCATCTATTCGTGTGGAAGGTGTGGTAAACTCTGGTGTCAAGATTATGATAAAAGATATTGTTCGAATCATAAATGACAACTTTTCACATTGTAAGTTTGTCCGAGAAGGGGCAGATATCAAATCTCTAAGTATATAAGTACGTAGAAGAAAGGGTGTGGTAAAATGCCAATTAGTGCTATTGATGTATCAACGCTTGCGCCTCGATCAGCAGAAGCCTCAAATCTGGTTGGGAGGGAACAACATCAAATTCAGCATATGAGCGAAAGTGGTGCAACAAATTTTGCCAAGGATGTTGAACATAAAATGCAAAAGACAGTAGAAGCGAATAAAAGCGAGAAGGATGAATATCGTTTTGACGGTTCTGGTGGAAATGGCTACCAATCTGGTGGACGAAAAAAAAAGAAAGAAAAGAAGGATGAGGCTCCCATGGCGCCTCGATCAAATAGTAGTTTTGATATTATGATTTGAGAGGTAGAAAAGTAACATGAGTGCAATTGAGATTGTATTATTAATCATTGGATTTCTTAGTATTTCTGTAAGTTTCTTTGTTGGAAACAAGAGAAATGCTTTTGGTGAGACGGAAGAAACGGAATTTGCATCTAGACAACTTTGGTCTGATAAAGAAGAGGCGTTGGTAAAGGAACGAATCCAGTCAATTCTTGATGGTGAAAGTGATGAAATTATCGCCAATACCATAGAAGTTTTGAATCGAAAAAGCAACGAGAAAATCATGGAATTTGATGAGTTTTCTGCGCAGGTATTGGAAAAGATTAAACACAATCATGAGGAAGTTGTGTTTATGTATAGTATGCTAAGCGAAAAGGAAAAAGAAATAAAAGAAAATGTTGCAAAGTCAGCAACGACGAAAAAGATGGTAGAAAAACAGCCTGCCCATGCGAAAGCAACCGGGAAAAAGAGTGTCTCAACAGAAAAGCAGAAAGTTGCTACTCGACGTCAGTCCTCTGCGTTGGAAGAGAAAGTTCCAAAAACAGAAAGTGTGGAAACAAGTGGGGTAGCCAATGCTCAGATTATAGGAATGTACAAAAGTGGCAAATCCGTATTGGAGATTTCTAAGGAGTTAAATATTGGGCAGGGTGAAGTGAAACTTATGATTGCACTTTATGGAGGCAAAGTATGAATGTAAAATGGTTTTTGAGAGGGCTTGGAATCGGTGTTGTCGTGACGGCTCTTCTTTTATGCATAACATATCGAAACACAGAAAAAGATATGTCAGTGATACATCGTGCGAAGGAATTGGGAATGATATTTCCTGAAAACGAGACGGGGACAGTAGAAACAACCGCAGAGGATCTAGTAGGCGATAAAACGAAAGAGAAAGGTGTTTCGCCGGCAGCCATAGAAGGTAAGGAGAAAACGGTAGAGACAGAGACAAAGAAAAAAGCAAAAGCCAAGATCAAAGCAAGCAAGGATAACATCAAGAATGCATCTGCTTATCATGGTAAGAATCAAACATTTATCGTTCGAAATGGTCTTCTTTCGAGTTCTGTATCCAGAGAAATGGAAGAAGCGGGAATTATAAAAGATGCGGATGAATTGGACAATTATTTGCAAAAAAAAGGATATGAGCGAATGGTTCGAAGTGGCAAATACAAGATCCCAGCAGGTGCCGATATTGAGACAATTGCTAAAATAATTACAAGGCAGGACTAAGAAGTTCTGCCTTTTCTTATGATTATGAGAAGAAAGTGCTTGCATTTTGGAATTGAGTATGGTAAAATAAATCGGATTGAAAAAACACGTTGACTGATTTTTTCAAGGGTGCCTTGAAATTCTGTTTGCAACAGGTCGTTGCAAAAATAGAACAAGAGGTTTTGAAAAGAAATGAGGTCATCGGAAGAAAACAACCAAACGGAGGTAAGAAAAATGAGTGTTATTTCAATGAAACAGTTATTGGAAGCAGGTGTTCATTTCGGACATCAGACAAGAAGATGGAACCCTAAAATGGCTGAGTACATCTACACAGAGAGAAATGGTATTTATATCATTGACTTGCAGAAATCTGTAGGTAAAGTAGATGAAGCGTACAATGCAATTAAAAATGTTGCAGCTGAAGGTGGTAACATCTTGTTCGTTGGTACAAAGAAACAGGCTCAGGATTCTGTTAAGAGCGAAGCAGAGCGTTGTGGAATGTACTATGTAAATGAAAGATGGCTTGGAGGAATGCTTACAAACTTCAAGACAATCCAGACTCGTATTAAGAGATTGAAAGCAATCGAGAAGATGGCTGAGGATGGAACATTTGATGTACTTCCTAAGAAAGAAGTAATCAACATCAAAAAAGAGTGGGCAAAACTTGAGAAAAACCTTGGTGGTATCAAAGATATGAAGTCTATTCCAGATGCAATCTTTGTAGTAGACCCTAAGAAAGAGAAAATCTGTATTCAGGAAGCTCACATCCTTGGTATTCCTTTGATTGGTATTGTAGATACAAACTGTGATCCAGAAGAGCTTGATTATGTAATTCCTGGAAATGATGATGCAATCCGTGCAGTTAAACTCATCGTTTCTAAGATGGCAGATGCTGTAATCGAAGCAAAACAGGGTGAAACTTTCGCTGATGATACAGAGGAAGCAGTAGAGGAATAATTAATATAATCAAAAATGATAGAAAGGAAGATATGAAAATGGCTATTTCAGCTTCAATGGTAAAAGAGTTAAGAGAAATGACTGGCGCTGGTATGATGGATTGTAAGAAAGCTCTTACAAACACAGACGGCGATATGGATAAAGCAGTAGATTACTTGCGTGAGAATGGTCTTGCAAAGGCTGAGAAAAAGGCTGGAAGAATCGCAGCTGAAGGTGTTGTTAAGACAAACATCAGCGCAGACGGCAAGAGTGCATCTATCGTAGAAGTTAATAGTGAGACTGATTTCGTTGCTAAGAACGAGAAGTTCCAGGATTTTGTTGGTGCTGTAGCAGCACAGATCAATGCTTCAAGTGCGGCTGATGTTGATGCATTTATGGAAGAGGCATGGGCTGCAGATACTTCTAAGACAGTAAAAGAAGAGCTTGCATCTATGATCGCTACAATTGGCGAGAACATGAATGTTCGTCGTTTTGAGAAAGTAACTAGCGACAATGGACTTGTTGTAGATTATATCCATGCTGGTGGAAAAATTGGTGTATTGATTGCTGCTGAGGCAGATAATACAGGTGATGAAGTAGTAGAGTGCTTGAAGAATGTAGCAATGCAGGTTGCAGCTATGAATCCTAAGTATCTTTCTGCAGATGATGTATCAGAAGAGTACAAACAGAAAGAGAAAGAAGTTCTTCTTGCTCAGGCTAAAAATGATCCTAAGAATGCAGGTAAACCAGATGAAATCATTGAGAAGATGATTATCGGACGTTTGAACAAGGAACTTAAAGAGGTTTGTTTGACAGAGCAGGTTTATGTAAAAGCTGAAAACAAAGAGACAGTTGCAAAATATGTTGAGGCAGTTGCAAAAGCAGCTGGTTGCAACATTAAGTTGACACAGTTTGTTCGTTTTGAGACAGGTGAAGGTCTTGAAAAGAAAAATGAAGACTTTGCAGCAGAGGTAGCAGCACAGCTTAAGTAATTCAACGTAACTATGTTGAGACTCCAAGTGTTATTTAAAATAGATAAGTAGCACTTGGAGTCTTTTTTTCTAAAAAAACGTCTTTAATAAAAAATTGTATTGGCTTTTTTATAAAAATCATGTATAATGAAACTGTATATGTATGCATATTAGACAAATGATAAAATAGATTCTTATGGAAAGGAGGGGGCCTTTTGAAAGAAGGAGCGAAAGAGGAAAGTGATTATCGCGCAAAACGAAGAAAACGCATAAAAAAAATAATTGTGACAATTTTTATATTACTATTTTTATTACCTATATTTTTGTCCATATTTTTAATGGTTCGTGTATCGCAGCTGGAGAAAAAATTAGATGCTGTGATTGCAAATAAAAAGCCTGCTATCGAGACAGAAGCGAACACTAGTGTGGTGAAAGCGGAGGAAAAGAAAGATGTGGTTAGTGGTAGTGCGGTTGAAGTTCAAGATGAAGTGAAGAGAGTTTATCTTACCTTTGATGATGGTCCAAGTAAACAAACAAAGCGAGTGTTGGATATATTAAAAAAGAAAGATGTAAAGGCAACTTTCTTTTCCATCGGACGAGATGATGCCTATTCCAAAGGAATTTACAAACGTATTGTGAAAGAAGGGCATACCTTAGGAATGCATTCGTATTCTCATATATATAAAGAAATCTATGGTTCATTGGATGGATTTAAAAAGGATTTTAAAAAGATTTCAGATCATATGTATAAAATCACAGGAGTTCGCCCTAATATATATCGTTTTCCGGGAGGAAGTAGCAATTCGGTGATTCCGTTTCCAGTTGAAGAATATGAAAGCTTTTTGCAAGAGCAAGGAGTGGTATATCAGGATTGGAATGTGATTGCGGCAAATGGTACAACAGACAATGTATCCAAAGAGGACATGGTACGCTCTGTTATGGACGGAGTGGCGCGTTATGATACATCCATTGTCCTTATGTATGATTCTGCTGACAAGAAAATGACGGCAGATGCCTTGGGAGATATTATTGATCAGCTAAAGGCAGAAGGATACGAGATACTGCCGTTGGATGCAGATGTGGTTTCAATACATCATTCATAAAAACAAATGTCTGAACATCAGGCTTTGCATATAATTTAGGAGGAAATAAAATGAGTTTTTTTAAAGAACTAAAAGAAGATATCGTTCAGTCTGTAAATGAGTTGAGCGAGTCCATTGAGGAAACAGTAACAGACCCAGACGTTGAAAAAGAACTTGAAGGCAGCGAAACGTTGGAGGATGAAGTTCAAAAAGAAATCGATTCTTTTTTGGAAGATGACGAATTGTTGCAGGATATGACGGATGCGGCTGAGGCAGAATACGAAGAGTCAGTTGCTGATGAGGATGAATCAGAAGAGGAATATGAAGTAGAAGAAGAGGAAATGCTTGAGGATGAAGAGGAAGAAGTTGAGGCGGAAACGGATTCTGAGGCATTTGACCAGGAGGAAGAGAAAATGAATGATTACGAAGAAGAAGTAGTGGATGGAAGCGAAGAGACTACGGTAATTACCAAAGGAACAACGATTAATGGTGGTATCAAATCTGACACATCTTTGATTGTAAAAGGTGTGATTGAAGGAGATGTGGATTGCCAGGGTAAACTTACTATTACAGGACGTGTTGCTGGAAACAGTATTGCATCTGAGATTTATGTAAACACTCCAAGATTGGAAGGAAGCTTGAATAGCCGTGGAAGTGTTAAAATTGATGTGGGAACAGTTGTAATTGGCTCCATTACAAGTGCTTCTGTTGTAGTGGCTGGAGCTGTAAAAGGTGATATTGAAGTGAATGGTCCAATTATCATTGACTCTACAGCGGTAGTAAAAGGAGATATTACAGGTAAATCCATCCAGATTAACAGTGGTGCTGTCATCGAGGGTATTTGCTCACTGAAGTATGCAGATGTAGATTTGGATTCTTTCTTTGAATAGGATAGAAAAGGAGAATAAACATGAAATATAAGCGTGTGTTATTAAAACTGAGTGGAGAAGCTTTATCTGGTGACCAAGGAAAGGGTTTTGATGAGAAAACTTGTATTGGTGTGGCAAATCAGATTAAGACACTGGTAGATGACGGTTGTCAAGTGGCCATTGTTATTGGTGGTGGAAATTTCTGGAGAGGAAGAACCAGTGAGACAATCCAGAGAAATCAAGCAGATCAGATTGGTATGCTTGCTACGGTTATGAACTGTATTTATATGTCTGAGATTTGTCGTCATGTAGGAATGAAGACTCAGGTGCTTACACCGTTTGAATGTGGTTCATTTACAAAACTTTTTAGTCGTGATCGTGCCGAAGAGTGCTTGGAGAAAGGGAAGGTTATTTTCCTTGCTGGCGGAACAGGACATCCATATTTTTCAACGGATACAGCTACGGCGCTTCGCGCTATTGAGATTGCGGCAGATGTAATACTTGCTGCAAAATCCATCGATGGTGTGTATGATTCAGATCCTGCGAAGAATCCAGATGCGAAAAAATATGACACCCTTCCAATTTCACGTGTGATTGATGAGAAGCTTGGTGTTATGGATCTTGCTGCAGCGGTATTGTGCTATGAGAACAAAATGCCGATGTATGTATTTGGTTTGAATGAAGAAAACAGTATTATTAATTGCGTCAACGGAACCGGAAATGGAACAGAGATTACTGTTGACTGATATAATGGAGGTTAATCATGGAATTTGAAATAAATGTATATGAAGATAAAATGGAAAAGACATTGTCAAATTTGCAGGAGGAGTATGTATCCATTCGTGCCGGACGTGCCAATCCTCGAATTTTGGATAAAATCCAGGTGGATTACTATGGAACACCGTCTCCTCTTCAGAGTGTAGCAAACGTTTCTGTACCAGAGGCAAGAATGATTCAGATTCAGCCTTGGGAAGCAAGCTTGATTAAGGATATCGAGAAAGCAATCATCGCTTCCGATCTTGGTTTAACACCAGCAAATGACGGTAAAGTGATTCGTCTTGTGTTCCCTGAGCTTACCGAGGAGCGTCGTAAGGAATTGGTGAAGGATGTTAAGAAAAAAGGTGAAAATGCCAAAGTGGCTATTCGTAACATCCGTCGTGATGCAAACGATGCCATTAAGAAGCAGAACAAAGCAAATGAAATTTCAGAAGATGAGCAGAAACAGTTAGAGGATAAAATCCAGAAATTGACGGATAAGTTTGTTGCTCAGATTGATAAGGCTGTAGAGGCAAAATCCTCTGAGGTTATGACAGTCTAATACCGAATAATAATGAGGTTTAAGATGGATAATACGAATAAAAATGTGCCGAAACACGTGGCAATTATACTGGATGGCAATGGTAGGTGGGCGAAAAAGCGTTTATTACCAAGAAAAGCCGGACATGTAGCAGGAAGTAAGACAGTAGAGCAGATTTGTGAAGATGCATGGGATCTTGGAATTGAGTATTTGACCGTGTATGCATTTTCAACAGAGAATTGGAAGCGTCCCAAGGATGAGGTGGATGCTCTGATGAAATTGCTACGTCAGTATTTGAAAGACTGCATTAAACGAAGTATGAAAAATAACATGTGTGTTAAGGTGCTTGGTGACATTACTCCTTTGGATGAGGATTTGAAGGAGAGCATTCGGGAACTGGAAAAAGTGTCAAAGGACAACACTGGATTACATTTTCAGGTGGCTTTGAATTATGGTAGTCGCGATGAAATGCTTCGTGCCATGAAAGCGATGACAGTGGATGCCGTGGAGGGAACTATGTCGGTGGAGGAAATCACCGAAGAGCGTTTTGCCTCATATTTGGACACCAAAGATATTCCAGATCCAGATTTGTTGATTCGTACAAGTGGAGAACAACGATTGTCTAACTTCCTTCTTTGGCAGTTAGCCTATACAGAATTTTACTTTACGGATGTGTTATGGCCAGATTTCAATAAAAAAGAATTGGAAAAGGCCATTGAGCATTATAACAACCGTGATCGAAGATTCGGCGGAGTCTAAAAAAGAGGAAGCCAAAATATGTGTAAGGATGGAGCAAAAATATGTTTGTCAAACGTTTGATGAGTGCCATTTTATTGCTGGTACTTGCAGGAGTTGCACTGGTAACAGGCGGGCTCTTTCTGCTGGTGATTAGTATTCTTGTATCACTGGGCGGAACGTATGAATTACTAAAAGTAGACAATATGCATAAAACCATGCCGGGATATATTACGTATGTCTCGGTTATTGGTTTTTATCTGCTTCTGTTTTGGAGAGGCTTGGAAGTGATGGGGCCATGGTTGGTTCTTTCAACAATGATAATATTGGCGATATACGTATTTACGTATCCAAAGCATCATGCAAAATCTATTTCCCTATGTTTTATGACCATTCTGTATGTGGGAGTTTTGACATCCTTTTTATATCAGACCCGTTGTATGGAATATGGAAATTGGTTTGTGTGGTTGATTCTTATCGCGGCATCTGGTTCGGATACTTTTGCATACCTTACTGGAATTTGCATTGGAAAGCATCATTTTTCCGAGCTTAGTCCTAAGAAAACCATAGAAGGCTGTGTTGGCGGTGTGGTTGGTGCGGCGCTGTTGGGATTGATTTATGCTTTCTTTTTACCAGAGACAGTAGCAGGGATGTTTCATGTAAATGTTCAGGTGTTGTTTGCTGCAATTGGAGCAGTTGGAGCTGCCGTATCCCAAATCGGTGACCTGGTGGCTTCTGCCGTAAAGCGAAATTATGGTGTTAAGGATTACAGTAATTTAATTCCAGGACATGGTGGAATATTGGATCGTTTTGACAGTATTTTATATGTGGCACCAGTTGTGTATTACCTTTTAATGTGGTGCATTTCGTAGGATTTGGGAATGGAGAAGTGAAATGACAAAAAAGCTATGTGTATTAGGTTCAACAGGTTCCATCGGCACCCAGACGTTGGAAGTTGTAGAATCAAAATCGAAAGATCTTTCGATCGTGGCAATGACGGCTGGGGACAACGTGGATCTTTTTGCAAAACAAATAATAAAATTTCAGCCTAAGCTTGTTAGTGTAAAAAGTCAAGAGGGGGCAGATAGACTTCGTTCTATATTAGAAAAGTGTACAAGGGAGAATCCATTCGATATGCCAGAAATTCAGTATGGTATGGATGGCTTTATTGCTTGTGCAACCCTTCCGGAAGTGGATGTGGTAGTGGCAGCAATGGTGGGAATGATAGGACTTCGTCCGGTGATAGAGGCAATTCAAAACAAAAAGGACATTGCCCTTGCCAATAAGGAAACATTAGTGACAGCAGGACATATCATTATGCCGTTGGTGAAAGAATACGGAGTGGATTTATTGCCAGTGGATAGTGAGCATTCTGCTATTTTTCAAAGTTTGCAAAGTGGTGCTTGCCATGAGATTGAACAGATTTATCTGACAGCATCTGGGGGACCATTTCGGCATTATACAAAAGAACAGTTGGAGCAAGTTACAGTGGAGCAGGCATTGGCTCATCCAAACTGGGCCATGGGAAATAAAATTACCATTGACTCTGCGACAATGATTAATAAGGGATTGGAAATTATTGAAGCGTGCTGGCTTTTTGGTGTTGGCCTTGATAAAATTCATGTGTTGGTACAGCCAAAGAGTATCATTCATTCCATGGTGGAATTTCACGATGGGGCAGTGATTGCACAGTTAGGGACACCGGATATGAGATTACCGATTCAGTATGCACTTACCTATCCAAAGAGATTGTCTTTGGGAGGAGATCGATTGAATTTTGAGCAAATTGCATCCTTGGCTTTTGAAAAACCAAATACAGATGTGTTGCGAGGAATTGATTTAGCAAAGGAATCTTTCCGAATCGGTGGAAGTATGACTACGGTTATGAATGCAGCAAATGAATATGCAGTTGCACAGTTTTTGGCTAAAAAAATTGGATTTACAGATATTTATCGTATGATCGATTTTGCAATGGAAAAACATTCGGTCATAGAAAATCCATCTTTATCGGATATACTAGAAACAGAGCAACAGACATATCGGATGTTAGAAAAATTTTAATTGGAGGGAAAGCTAAATGAATATTTTAATTGCAGTGATTTTATTTAGTTTGATTATTTTGTTTCACGAATTGGGGCATTTTCTTTTGGCAAAAGCCAACAAAGTAGGAGTAATAGAATTTTCTTTGGGAATGGGACCACGAATTATCTCTTATGTGAAAACCGATGCGGGATCCCATGTGAAGTTTTTTGGTTCTAACCAATATTTTGAAGAACATACCGAGTTTGAGGGACATACCATATACTCATGGAAGATTCTTCCGTTTGGTGGTTCTTGTATGATGCTCGGAGAAATGGAAGAGATTGAAGACGATAGTGCTTTTGGAAAGAAAAGCGTGTGGGCAAGAATGGCAGTGATCGTAGCAGGACCATTGTTCAACTTCATTCTTGCGTTTGTTATGGCGTTGTTTTTGATTGGCTTTGCAGGTTACGACGAGGCATTTATAACACATGTGCAGCCCGACATGCCGTTGGCGGAGCAAGGATTCCAAGATGGAGATCGAATCACAGAAATCAATGGAAGAAACATTGTTTTGAACCGCGAATTGATGTATTATATTCAGTTTCATCCATTAAGTGACCAGCCAATTGAATTGAAGGCAGAAAGAGATGGAAAAGAGTTTACTGCAGTTGTTACACCTAAATTGGTAAAAGATGAAAAAGGCAATGATGTGTATCGACTGGGTTTCGCGTATAACAATGGTAGAACAAAGGCTGGCGTGTGGAATACCATTAAGTATTCGGCATATGAAGTGAAGTTTTGGATCTGCACCACCTTTGAAAGTTTGGGACAGATGATCACTGGTAAAGTGAGTCCAAAAGAAGTATCCGGTCCAGTTGGTATTGTTCAGGTTGTTGGTGATGTGGTAAATGAAAGTAAAGCTGGTGGTGCCGGTGTGGTAATGTTAAATATTCTTCATATGGGTATTTTACTTACTGCCAACCTGGGTGTCATGAATTTGTTGCCAATTCCAGCGTTAGACGGAGGGCGTTTGGTATTTCTTATTATTGAAGCGATTCGTAGAAAACCATTGCCAGAGAAGTTTGAAAATGCAGTAAACCTCGGTGGTTTTGCGATATTGATGGTACTTATGGTTGTGATTCTTGCCAATGATATCATCAAATTGATTCCACATTAATTGATAGGGATTGTTTAGAGAAGTTTTGATACTATAAGAGGGAATGGAGAGAAAAAATGACAAATATATTGATTGCTGTGATTTTATTTAGCGTGATTGTATTGTTTCATGAATTAGGGCATTTTCTTTTAGCAAAAGCCAACAAAGTAGGAGTAATAGAGTTTTCTTTGGGAATGGGACCACGAATTATCTCTTATGTGAAATCCGATGAGGGATCCCATGTGAAGTTCTTAGGTTCAGATCAATATTTTGAAGAGAAAGAAGATTTTATGGAACATACGATATATTCCTTGAAAATGCTTCCTTTCGGTGGCTCCTGCATGATGTTAGAAGAGATGGGAGAAAGAAAAGATGATCGCGCTTTTAGTAGGAAGAGTGTATGGGCAAGAATGTCTGTTATTTTGGCGGGACCGCTTTTTAACATTGTTCTTGCATTTGTACTGGCGTTGGTTTTGATTGGCTATGCGGGCTATGATGAGGCATGCCTTACCAATGTGCAACCCGATATGCCATTGGCGGAGCAAGGATTCCAAGATGGAGATCGAATCACAGAAATTAATGGAAGAAACATCGTTGTAAATCGTGAATTGATGTACTATATTCAGTTTCATCCATTAAGTGATCAGCCAATTGAACTGAAGGCAGAAAGAGATGGAAAAGAGTTTACTGCGGTTGTTACACCTAAATTGGTAAAAGATGAAAAAGGCAATGATGTGTATCGACTGGGCTTCGCGTATAACAATAGTAGAACAAAGGCTGGTGTGTGGAATACCATTAAGTATTCGGCATATGAAGTGAAGTATTGGATATGTACAACAATTGAAGGGTTAGGACAGATAATTACAGGAAAAGTGAGTCCGAAGGAAATATCCGGTCCTGTGGGAATTGTCCAGACGGTTGGAGATGTAGTTAATGAAAGTAAGGCGGATGGTGCTCGTCAAGTAATGTTAAATATTCTTGCAATGGGGATCTTGTTAACTGCAAATCTTGGCGTTATGAATTTGTTACCTATTCTCGCATTGGATGGTGGGCGAATGGTATTTCTTATTATAGAGGCCATTCGAAGGAAACCAATACCTGAAAAGTTTGAAAATGCGATGAATATGGGTGGCTTTGCAATGCTTATGGTACTTATGGTTGTGACTTTAGCAAATGATATCTTAAAATTGTTCTTACATTAATCCAAAATAATAGTATGATTTTGCGGGGAAAGGACTTGGGAAAATGAAGACGAGAGAGATTGTCATAGGAAAAGTGGCGATTGGTGGCGATAATCCAATCGCAATCCAATCCATGACCAATACAAAAACAGAAGATGTGGCAGCTACGGTGGCACAGATTCAGGCGCTGACAAAAGCTGGTTGTGATATTGTTCGAGTGGCAGTGCCAACCATGGAAGCGGCAGAAGCAATTGCAGAGATAAAAAAGCAGATTTCCATTCCGTTGGTGGCAGACATTCATTTTGATTATCGTCTTGCTATCGCTGCAGTAGAACACGGTGCGGATAAGATTCGTATTAATCCGGGAAATATCGGAAGCGAAGAGCGTATTCGTGCAGTGGTGGATACGTGTAAGGCGAAAAACGTTCCAATCCGAGTGGGTGTAAATAGTGGATCGTTAGAAAAACATTTGTTGGAAAAATATGGTGGCGTTACGCCGGAAGCCTTGGTGGAAAGTGCTTTGGATAAAGTGCGTATCATCGAGGAGATGGGATATGAGAATTTGGTAATTAGCATCAAGTCCTCGGATGTGATGAATTGTATCAAAGCTCATGAGTTGATTGCTACCAAAACAGACTATCCACTTCATGTAGGAATCACCGAATCTGGTACGGTCTTTTCCGGTGGTTTAAAATCAGCTGTTGGTCTCGGAAATATCTTATATCAAGGAATTGGTGATACCATTCGTGTGTCTTTGACTGGAGATCCTGTGGAGGAGATTAAAGCGGCGAATATTATTTTGAAAGCACTTGGTTTAAAACAGGGAGGAATCAGTGTGGTTTCTTGTCCTACTTGTGGACGGACCCAGATTGATCTTATTGGCTTGGCAAACCAGGTGGAAAGTATGGTTCAGGAGTTTGATCTGGATATCAAAGTGGCGGTTATGGGCTGTGTCGTAAATGGTCCTGGCGAAGCGAGAGAAGCGGACATTGGAATCGCCGGTGGTATCGGGGAAGGACTGCTGATCAAAAAAGGTGAAGTTGTGAAAAAAGTTCCTGAGGCAGAGTTGTTAGAAACTCTTCGTCAAGAATTGTTACATTGGAAATCGTGAAAATGAAACAGGAGTGATACAATGGAAAATTTTTTCCATGCGTTTTCGAAGATAAATTGCAACGATAATTTAAAAAGAGAATATGACGATGTACTAGTGGAAAAAATCAGTGCATCGCAATCCAAAAAGCTGGTGTTTGTGTATTGTCAAAAACACCAGCTCTTGTCATATAAAAAAATACGTGCTATGGAGCAAGAGCTGTATAAGCAAGTATTTAAAAAAATGGGATTCCAGACACGGTTACAGATGTCATATCCTCAGTTGAGTTCCATGCCACTTCCGCAACTTCTTTCTCAAATAGAGGAGGACTTAAAAGAAGAAATTCGAGAGCGAGATGCCGTGGATGGTATCGAGTTTTGTTCGGAACCTTTTGAAGTAGAAGAGGGAGCGTTATACATAACTTGCGGAGATTCCTTTTTGACACGTATGCGAGCGGAAGATCTGAAAGAGTTTTTGCGAAGCATTTTTATGCAGCGATTTGGTCAGGAAATATCCGTGGAGTTTCGGTTCAAAGAATTTGAACGTAAGAAAGAGACAGAGCCGGAAGTGTATTTTATGACGGTAAACAAACGCGACGAGGAGAAACCGGTAAAGAAAGAAGCAGAGAAGAAAGAAGAGAAAACAGAGAAGAAGCAGCCGGCCCGGTCACAACGTCCGCAACGAAACAATCAAAAAGGTGGATTTCGAAAAAATGCCAAAGATCCCGAGGTGTTCTTTGGAAATAATTGTGAAGGACCGATTACACCAATCAAGGAAATTCAAGATGAGATTGGTGAGGTTGTAATTGAGGGTCAGATTCGTAAGGTGGAAGATCGTACAGTAAAGAATGATAAGGTTATCGTGACTTTTGCCATTACGGATTTTACCGATACCATTACGTGTAAAATGTTTATCCATAAAGATTTGATCATCGATATAAATTTGTATGAGTTTGTAAAAAAAGGAAATTTCATTCGTGTAAAAGGAATTGCCAGCTACGATACCTATGCCAAGACAATACAAGTGGGAAGTATTGCTGGTATGAAGGAAATCAAAAGCTTTGTGGTGGGGCGTAGCGACAATGCGCCAGTAAAACGAGTGGAACTCCATGCCCACACCCAGATGAGTGATATGGATGGAATCACCAAGGTAAAACAGTTGGTAAACCGTGCCCATGCATGGGGACATCCAGCGGTGGCCATTACCGATCATGGTGTGGTGCAGGCATTCCCAGAGGCAAATCATGCTCTTCATGATTTGAAACTTTCGGAGGATGATAATTTTAAAGTAATCTACGGATGCGAGGCGTACTTGGTAGATGATCTCAATGACCTTGCCGTAGAAAATGAAAAAGGTCAATCTCTCACTGGAGATTTTGTAGTATTTGACCTTGAGACCACGGGATTTTCTTCGGTAAATGACCGGATTATCGAGATTGGTGCGGTGCGTGTCAGTGGTGGAAAGATTTGCGATCGTTACAGTACCTTTGTCAATCCAGAGATGCATATTCCAGAGCGGATCACCGAACTGACCACCATCACAGATGATATGGTAAAGGATGCCCCTGTAATTGAGACGGTATTGCCAGAGTTTTTGGAGTTTATTGGCGACAATGTGCTGGTGGCTCACAATGCAGGATTTGATCATGGATTTATCAAGACAAAAGCAAAAGAGCATATGGGGATAGATACCGATTTCACAGTGGTGGATACGGTGGGCCTTGCCCGTGTGTTGTTTCCTGAGCTCGCCAAGTTTAAATTGGATAACATTGCGAAGCGATTGAAAATTACATTGGAAACACACCACCGTGCGGTGGATGATGCGGGAGCCACAGCGGAGATTTTTGAGAAATTTGTGGAGATGTTTGCAGAGCGAGAGGTTCATGATCTGACGCAGTTGGCGGATCTAACGACAGGATCTGCAGATATTGTGAAAAAGAAGCCGTCTTTCCATGCTATTATTCTCGCAGCCAGTGAAGTGGGACGAATCAATCTGTATCGTCTGGTGTCTATGGGACATTTGGATTATTTTTATCGTCGTCCGCGTATTCCTAAGAGCGTGTTCAATAAGTACCGCGAGGGATTGATTATCGGTTCGGCCTGTGAAGCAGGAGAGTTGTACCGAGCGTTGTTGGACGATGCGTCGGAAGAGCGAATGAAAGAATTGGTGGATTTCTATGATTACTTGGAAATCCAGCCATTGGGCAACAATCAATTTATGATTGAAAGCGAACGTGTAGAACAGATAAATAGTGTGGAAGATCTGAAGGATATGAACCGACGGATTGTAGCCTTGGGAGATAAATATGGGAAGCCGGTAGTGGCGACGTGTGATGTGCATTTTTTGGATCCAGAGGACGAAGTGTATCGTCGGATTATCTTTGCTGGAAAGAAAATGAAGGATGCCGATGACCAGCCACCACTGTATTTGCGAACGACAGAAGAAATGTTAGCAGAGTTTGCTTATCTGGGACGAGATAAGGCCTATGAGGTTGTTGTAACCAATACCAATCTCATCGCGGATCGGATTGAAAAGATTTCGCCCGTTTATCCGGATAAATGTCCACCAGTCATTCCAAATTCGGATGAGACATTGCGTAATATTTGTTATAGTAAAGCAACGAGTATGTATGGCGAGAACTTGCCTCCGCAGGTAAAGAATCGACTGGACCATGAGTTGGATTCTATTATTAAAAATGGATTTGCCGTGATGTATATCATTGCACAGAAATTGGTGTGGAAATCCAATGAAGATGGATATCTGGTGGGTTCACGTGGTTCCGTAGGATCTTCCTTCGTGGCCACCATGTCAGGTATTACAGAAGTAAATCCGTTACCGGCACATTATTATTGTGAGCACTGTCACTATGTGGATTTTGAGTCGGAAGAAGTGCGGAAGTATGCGGGAAGTTCCGGATGTGATATGCCGCCGAAAAATTGTCCAGAATGTGGCAAACCACTGATTCAGGATGGGCATGACATTCCTTTTGAAACATTCCTTGGATTTTATGGAGACAAGGAGCCGGATATCGACTTGAACTTCTCAGGAGAATATCAAAGTAAGGCGCATGCATATACAGAGGTTATTTTTGGTGCTGGTCAGACCTTTCGAGCAGGAACCATTGCGGGGTTGGCAGAAAAGACAGCATTTGGTTATGTGAAGAATTATTTTGAGGAACGAGGCGAGCACAAACGTACGGAAGAGATTGAACGTTTGATGGAAGGTTGTGTAGGAATACGTCGTTCTACCGGACAGCATCCGGGAGGAATCATCGTACTTCCGTTGGGATGGGAAATTTATACCTTTACGCCGGTGCAGCATCCGGCAAATGATCAGGAAACATCGATTATTACTACCCATTTCGATTA
>JAZNJZ010000055.1:0-14629 GCA_045578325.1 Eubacterium sp. | reverse complement strand
CTTCAGGTATTGGAGATAAAGGATTTTTTCGAAACGATGCTTAGTTCGCATTTGGTATTAGGGGCCACAATCCTTCTTGTATTGACTACCATTGTAATCGATATTGGAAAAGAACGAGTATCGGAATATAGGCTGGTGGCGATTGGGGTGGCAGGATTTTTGTTTTCCGGTGTATGGGAATTAGTACTGGCATATATCATGAATTCAAGGTATAACGGGCTGGCTCTTTGTGTTGGTTTGGTGTTTTTGTTGCTCATGGCAGGATTGCAGTCTGGTAGAGATCTGATTTTGGTGGAAAAGGAAAAACAACTTGCCATTGAAAATAGTAAGTCCAAGGCGCAGTTTCTAGCTAATATGTCTCATGAAATCCGGACGCCGATTAACACGATAATCGGTATGAATGAGATGATTTTGCGTGAAAACCAGGATGCCACCATCGATGAATACGCGGCGGATATCAAAAGTTCCAGCCAGATGTTACTGGGAATTATCAATGACATTTTGGACCTTTCCAAGATTGAAGAAGGCAAGATGGAATTTGTGGAAAGTGAGTATCATCTTTCCTCCATGTTGCATGATGTAATCTTGGGGACAAGGGTACGAGCAGAGGAAAAAGGACTGCGGATGGATGTGGAAATGGATGAGTCAATGCCGCAGATTGTAAAGGGAGATGAAATCCGCATCAAGCAGGTACTCAATAATTTGCTTTCCAACGCAGTTAAGTACACCGAGCAGGGAAGCATTACATTTTCGGTGAAAGGTGTCTGGGAGCAAGAGCAGTTTTTCCTGGATATCGCGGTGAAGGATACAGGTATTGGGATCCGAAAAGAGGATTTGGACAAATTGTTTGATAGTTTTCAGCGTTTGGAAATCAAAAAGAACCGTAGCATAGAAGGAAGTGGGCTGGGACTTTGCATCACTAAGCAGTTGTTGGAGAAGATGGGAGGCACGATGCAAGTCGTCAGTGAGTATGGAAAGGGAAGTTGCTTTTCGGTGACAATTCCGCAGGATGTGGTAAGTACAACGCCCATGGGAAGAGTGGGACAAACAAGAGAAAATATACAGCATGAAAAAGAAACCGAAGATCATTTGTGTATGCCGGATGCTAAAATTCTCGTGGTAGACGACAACCAGATGAATCGAAAAGTAATAAAAGCACTTTTGAAACGGACACAGATTCAGGTGGATATGGCTACTGGAGGGAACGAGTGTCTGCGGATGACGAAGGATCAAAAGTATGATCTCATTCTCATGGATCACATGATGCCGGAGCCGGATGGTGTGCAGACGTTACAAATGATTCGGGCGGATCAGAGCAATGCCAACTGGGAGACAGACATTATTGTGTTAACGGCAAATGCGATTGAAGGTGCAGAAGAGGAATATCGAAACTATGGCTTTTCGGATTATTTGACAAAGCCAGTAGATGGTAGGAGGTTAGAAGAAATGTTGGAAAAGTTCTTTAAAAAGAAGAAAAACTTAGAGGTGGCACAGGAGCAAGAAAATACTAGCGTGCCAGAAGAAATGAGTATACCTGAAATCGTTATTGATCGCGGGGTGGGCCTGCGATTCTGCGGTGGAGACCAAGAGTTTTATAAGGAAATTCTAGAGGAATACTACAATATGGGACAGCGGTATTTGGAAGAGCTACCAGAGTATGAAAAGCAGAAAAATTGGAAAGAGTATGCCATCATGGCTCATTCCATTAAGAGCAATTCCAAGACCATCGGTGCCATGGAGTTTGCGGAGCGGGCATTGCAGCATGAGCTGGCAGCAAAGGAAGAAAACGAATCCTTCCTGACCTCGGACATCGCTCAGTTCCTAGAAGAATACAAAGCCATGTTGGCTTATGTGAAAAATATGTAATCCCAAGGGGAGTGATGCGTGAACGGTGTCACTCCCCAAATTCTTTTTCCATCACATATTGAATCAATGCATCCAGATGCTTCGAAACCCACTTGTTCTTATGATAAATCAGCTGTTTCCAGATATCGATTTCAAAATCCTGAACGTCCAGATAAACAAGTTTTCCTTCTGCTACTTTTTTCTCCGTAACAAAGTCCGGCAGGAATGAAATTCCGATTCCGTTCTCTAAGGAATGAGTAATCAGATCCGTTCGTCCGATTTCCAGAACGGGATGAATCTCCAGTGACATTTCTGCCAGCATCTCGTCAAAAACTCGTCGATATCCCATTTTCTTTTCCGTAAGGATAAATGGATACTCTATGATGTCGCGAAGCGATAGTCCTTTTTTGCCAGCCAGTGGCGAGGAACTGCTGGTGACAAAATGAGTGGAGATACGTTCCTCTTTCGCAATGATATAATCGTTATGATACACGTGGCTGTCCAGTGTGAAAATAATATCCGCCTCGTTATGATCCAAGATACGGAACATGTCATCGGTATCGGCGGTGGAGAATTTTAGCGCGATGTTTGGGTAGTGCTGATAAAAATCAGGGTAGTTGCGGGTAAGCATCATCTCGCACACAGAGTCCGGGGTTACGATGTGTACGTGCCCAGCGATTTCCCGTGAATCGCTGAGATTTTGCTTGAATTCTTCCGTGAGATGGCTGACCTGTTGGGCATAAGTAAGGAGCTCCTGCCCTTTTTCCGTCAGGCTAATGGTGTGATTGATACGCTCAAAAAGCAGACAATCCAGTTCTTTTTCCAGTTGCTTAATCTGAAACGATACCGTGGATTGGGAGTATCCAATCGCTTCTGCTGCCTTCGTAAAGCTATTTAATTCAGCTACGTGAACAAAGGTTATGAGATTTCGTATTTCCATATTTATCGCATCCTCCAATTTCAATGAGATACCATCGAATCTATCGATGGAACATATTAAAACTATCAATTTTATTAATTCTGAAAGTTATTATATAATAAAAAACATCAAATGACAATTACTTTTAGGAGGGTTTATCATAATGCCAGAGATAAAATTTTACGGACGCGATCCGTTACCAATGGAGATGCACAAGGTTAAAATCGTACAGAAATTGAATTTGTTACCAGCAAAAGAGCGTTTGGAGAAAATGAAAGAGGCTGGATTTAATACATTTATGTTACATAATGGGGACGTATTCATGGATATGTTGACAGATTCTGGTGTAAATGCCATGAGTGACAACATGCAGTCCGCTATGCTTCGTGCCGATGACGCGTATGCAGGAAGTGAGACTTTCTACCGTATGCGTGACAAGTTGGAAGAGATTTTTGGAATTCCAAACTTGTTGCCAGCTCATCAGGGACGTGCTTGTGAGCATATTATTGCGCAGCATTTTGTAAAACCAGGTAACTGCGTTATTATGAACTATCACTTTACCACATCAAAAGCTCATGTAACTCGTATCGGTGGTCATGTGGAAGAACTTGTATGTGATGAAGGTTTGATTACAAAAAGTGATCTTCCGTTTAAGGGAAATATTGACTTGGATAAAGTGAAGGCATGCATCGAAAAAGAGGGTGCCGACAACATCGCGTACTTGCGTATGGAGGCAGGTACCAACTTGATTGGTGGTCAGCCAGTTTCTTATGAGAATATGAAAGCAGCAACGGACCTTGCAAAATCCTACGGAATCCCAACGGTGTTGGATGCTTCCTTGCTTCAGGATAACTTATATTTCATCAAGGTTCGTGAGGAGTCCATGAAAGACAAATCCATCGCAGAGATTACAAGAATGATCGCGGATTTGTATGACATCGTTTATTTCTCCGCACGTAAATTTGGATTTGGTCGTGGTGGTGGAATCTTGGTTCGCGATGAAAATCTGTTCCACGACATGGAAGATTATATCCCAATGTTTGAAGGTTTCTTGACCTACGGTGGTATGTCCGTAAAAGAAATGGAAGCGTTGATTATCGGTTTTGATGAGACCATGGACTTCGACGTGATTTCTCAGGCGCCACAGTTTATCAAACACTGCGTGGACGAATTGGACAAATACGGTGTGCCAATGGTAACCCCAGCGGGTGGTCTTGGTGCTCATATCAACGCGAGAGAAGTGGTAAGTCACATTCCTTCTGAGGAATATCCAGCCGGTTCCTTGGTGGCAGCATTGTACTTGTGTGGTGGTATCCGTGGTATGGAGCGTGGAACACTTTCCGAGGAGCGTAATCCAGACGGAAGCGAGCAGATTGCATCCGTAGAGATGGTACGTCTTGCGTTCCCACGTCGTGTATTTACATTGTCTCAGACAGAGTATGTCATCGACCGCGTAAAATGGTTGTACGACCACAGAGAGTTGATTGGCGGTTTGCGCTTTGTGCATGAGCCAAAGACATTGCGTTTCTTTACTGGAAAATTGGAGCCGGTTTCCGATTGGCCAGAGAAATTGATCGCAGCGTATGTGGCTGAATTTGGTGAAGACCAGTAAGGAATAGAGTTATATAAAAAAGGAACCTTTTCGCAAATCTGCATTGTTAGAAATGTGGATTCTGCGAAAAAGGTTCTTTTTTGTGGGGAGCGATAATCCTACGCCCTCTTCTTTACTCGTGGTTACATATAAATCATTGAAGATTGATGTGCTTATATGTAAAATTCTTGTATTTTTCTTCTGATTTCCTGCTGAATTACATATAAGGAGATTGTTTTTTGCTTGTTTATATGTAGTCACTACAACAAAACACGTAATTTTTACATATAAATCTCGAAAAATATGCGACATTATATGTTTACCTGTTTTGATTCCGAATTCCATACTTTTGAACTTTTTCCATATCCGCCAAGTCCATATGTATTTCCCCTTATGGGGTAAAATCATCGTAATGATTCAGAGCCCCGCCCTGAATCGCTACATTTCACCACACATAAGGAGAAAAGCAAATTACAAATATACGCGTAAATCCTGGCGTAATGTCTCTTCGATGGAAATGAGACGTTTGCAAATATCCTTCGCAGATTCACTGGCAGCTGGATATTGATTTAGATAGCGATATAAGGATTTGATTCCCATATTGCACCCGTCGGTCATGAGATCTGCAATGGTGGCGTCACATTTGTCCATGGAAATTTTCATGTTTGTTTTTAACTTAGACATACCCTTTGCCATGGGAGAAGGATCTTTCTCGTCACTGTGCTCTTTTAAGAGGAGTGAGTGAAGGTCATTTCCAAGTTTTTCGTGATGTTTTCTAGATTCGGACAAGAGTTGTCGCATCTGGTCATCTTGCACTTTGTCAATCATGTCATCGATGGCGGACACTGCCATCTTTGAACCGGCATCGCATTCGCTTAGTAGATGAATGGTATCTTCGTTGTTTGTGTTTTCCATGTTTTTGTTTCCTTTCTGGTGCGAAAGTCGCACATTTTTGTTCTCATTTAGTATGGACGGAAATTGCGGATTTTATGACGGTGTGATAAGATAGAGGGGAGAGGAGGGGATACGATGCAGTTACCACAGTATGAGGATTTGGCAATACAGGATTTGAGTGGGATTTTCCGGCATAAAACAGAGAGCTATAAGTTGTTTTGGTTTCAGGCAATTGTGCGAAAGACATGTGAAGGAAAAAGGGAATGTACGTTTGAAGAATTAGTGGATGAAATGATTGCGGATGCGTGGTACATGGTGGCAGAGTATCACTTAAATCTGGGGCCTGCTGACCAATTGGAAGCAGTTGTGAAGTACATACATCAAAACACACAGATGAAGTCCACAGAAAAACGAGAAGTTATATTAAATTATCTTCATTCTACCGAGGATCCCGAAGTGCTTCAGAAAAAGAAACAATTGATACGAAATGTACCGTATCGTTTACAATCCTCTTTTATGAAGGGAGTAAAAAGTCAAGAATTAGATGCGGGAAAGAAGACGGTAATCGAGCGTATCAATCGTCAGGAGCATTTGATCTACTACTTCGGCGGATACGAAGAATTGAATACAGTAATCAAGTTGCAAGAAGATTGGATGGACTATATACAGAAAAATCAAGTGATTATTTGTGGATGGATTCAATTTCATTTGATTCAATACTTGCAAAAACGAAACCCTAATGTGCCGGGGCTGGCGGATAAGTTGGAGCCACCACAGGTGAGAAAATTAGAGGCAGTAAAACGGTACTGGCATGTCATCATGGATATACGACCGGTGCAAGATATTTACGGGAATATCACATTGGATACTACTGACCTTTCCATTGATCATTTTGTGCCATGGTCTTATGTGGCACATGATGAACTGTGGAATCTTCACCCTACGACACGTAGCATCAATAGTAGTAAAAGCAACTGCTTGCCTGACTGGGATACGTATTTTCCATTGCTATGTGGACAGGAGTACATGGCGTATGAGTTGGTGTGGCAATACGAGAAGTTACACAAAGAATTTGAGAAGTGTGCCAAAGAACATGTGAATAGTGATGATGTGATGTATCGATTGTATCGAAAAGATTTACAGCGAGGGGAATTTGCGAGACAGTTAGAAGAAGTGATTTTACCAGTATATCAAGCGGCAGAGCGTAGTGGATTTGGCAATTGGAGGTATGACATAATTGCATAATGACGCCAACTCCCCCCCTCCCCAAAAGGGCAATTTTTGCAAAGAAAAAGTACATTTAAGAAATAACAGTATGTTTCGTCATGTGTTATAATGGAATTCAAATGATGTTGGGGAAACGTATTTTGCGCCCAACGAATATCACGAATAGCATACAGTGGAGGGGAAAAATGAACGAATTTCAGTTGTTTTGTGGACAGGACGTGGCCACAATTGTGTTGGAAAAAAATGCAATATCCGGAATGGACTATATGACAGATATTTTCTGTGGAGATATTGAATTGGTTGCGGGAGAATATCCTACAGTTGTAGAAGGTATTGCGGAAGCATCCGATTATGCAGTGTTGGTAGCGACCTGCGGTTACAGCCAGTTGCTGGAAGACATGGAAGCAGCAGGAGACATTGAATTGGCTGAAGTAAGAGGAAAGCGTGAGGTGTACGGCCTCTTCCTTGTAGAAAGTGAAAGAACATGTGGAAAGAAAACACTGGTTGTTGCAGGAAGTGACAAACGAGGAACCATCTACGGCATGTTCCGTATTTCAGAAGAATTGGGAGTGTCTCCGTGGTTGTTTTGGGCGGATGCAAAACCGGAGAAAAAAAGATGTTTTACGATTTCAAAAGATTTTGAGCAAATTTCAAAGGAACCGTCGGTGCGCTACCGTGGATTCTTTATCAATGACGAACAACCTTGTTTTGGTAACTGGGCAAAAGAAAAGTTTGGAAGTGTAAAACCAGGACCAGAGTTGTATCATCATATTTTTGAGTTGTTGCTTCGTTTGAAAGGAAACTATTTGTGGCCTGCGATGTGGCGTTCTGATTTTACAATGGACGACTTGGAAAATGCAAGATTGGCGGATAAAATGGGCGTTGTTATGGGGGCATCCCACCATGAACCATGTTGTCGTTCCGGTGGTGAGTTCCAGAAACTTCGTAAGGAGAATCCACAGTATGGTGAGGAGTGGAGCATGCTTTCCAATGCGGAAGGAATTACAGAATTTTGGAAAGATGGTTTGATTCGTAATCAGGATTTCGAGACATTGATAACCATTGGAATGCGAGGGGAAAGCGATTCGTATTTGATGCCAGAAGATGCTACATTGGAAGATAATATCAATGTATTAAAATCTGCCATCACCGTGCAAAAACGTTTGATCCAGCAGTATGGCAACAAGGATCATCCGCAGTTGTTAGCGATTTACAAGGAAGTGGAAGACTATTATCAGGGAGATGAGAATACCGAAGGTCTAAAGGATTGGGATGTATTGGAAAATGACATCATGATGCTTTGTGATGACAACTTTGGTAATGTGAGAACACTGCCAAGCGAGGACGAGCGGAAGCGTCCAGGTGGTTATGGTATGTATTATCACTTTGACTATTATGGTGGACCGGTTTCGTACCTTTGGATGAATTCAACCCCTCTTACTAAGATATGGGAGCAGATGGGCATGGCCTATGAGTTTGGCGTGCAGGAAGCTTGGATTGTTAACGTGGGCGATATTAAAAACCAGGAATTACCATTAAGTTATTTTCTGGATCTGGCGTATGATTTTGATAAATGGGGTACCAGCGCACCGAATCAGACCACACAATACATAAAAGAATGGTGCCATAAGCTTGGATTTCGAGACAGTCGTTTTGACGGATTGGCTGAGTTGGTGGAGGAGTATACTCGTTGGAACGGTATGTGCCGCCCAGAAGTGTTGAAGCCTATGACCTATCATCCGACACATTTCAATGAGGCGAAAACCATGTTGAAGCGCGTAAGCGATGTGGCAGCAAAAGTAGAGGCGCTGTGGGAGGCGTTGGCGCAGGATGATCCATTGGCAGATTGCTTTTTTGAAACGGTGTATTATCCAGTGGTGGCGTCCGCCAATATTATACAGATGCAGATTCAGGCTGGTTTGAACCAATTTTATGTAAAGCAGCGGAAAAAGGTGGCAAATAAGTATTCTTCTCTTGTAGAAAAATGCATCAAACGGGACCGTGAGTTGGTGGAACTGTACCACACAAGAAACAACGGAAGATGGAATCATATGCAATCGGTGTTCCATGTTGGCTTTATTGGCTGGAATGATGAGGAATGGCAATATCCAGATTGTCACATCTACCATCCGGTATGTGCGCCACGTCTCATGGCAAGTGTAGATGGAGATGAAGCTTGCACGGGAGGAAATCCTTGGCGAAGAAGAACGCTTCGTATGCCGCTTTCCAATCCGGCGCAGTTGATAGGTGCATTTGAAGTTGCCAATGCAGGTGAAGGCACGATGAAATACCACATCGTATGGGAAGCAGACTGGTTTACGGTGGAACCGGCATCCGATGGCACAGAGTGCTGTGTGGAAGGACAGAAAATCACGGGAGAAGTGGAAGATGTGACAACATTTGTTGTTCGCTTGGATCCTGCCAAGGTGAAGCAAACGTCCCAGGCAGTAATTGCTATTTATGGAGATAATTGTGAAGAGACCGCAGAGCGTTCCGAGAATGAATATAGTGAAACCCGCATTGATATCGAAGTGCTGGCGGAGAATGTAGAAGTGGCGAAAATTAGTGGCTCTACATTTGTAGAAAATAATGGTGTTATTGCCATTGAGGCGCCACATTTTGCAACATCAGTGGCAGCTGGCGCTGGGGAATGGAAGGCATTTGATAAGTTTGGAAAAACACTTGGCGGGGTGAAGGCATTTCCTGTTACTGCGCAATTTTCTTTGCAGGACGATGCCCCTTATGTGGAGTATCGGGTTTATGTGAAAGAAGCGGGGGACTATGAATTGACATTATACACAGCCCCAAGCAATCCGGTTCTTTACAAAGGAAAAATGAATGTGGCGGTACGCACGAACGACAATGCATACCAGGTTGTGAACACGATTCCAGAGGAAGGCTATGTGCCATGGTTGAGTGACGACTGGGCTCGTGGCGTATTGGATCAGATTCACCAGTCAAGTACAAAAGTATCTTTGGAAAAAGGCGAAAACATCATTGCCATAAAGGCCATGGATCCGGCTGTTGTGTTGGAAAAACTAGTGCTTGTACGAGAAGATAAGAAATGTCCAGAGTCCTATCTTGGGCCGACCGAGAGTTATCAATGTTAATAGAATAAAAGAATACGAGCCCCTGTGTTGGAAAACCATCCAAACAGGGGCTTTTTGTGGAAAAAATAATGTGACATAGGCCAGGGAATATGCTATAATAAAAAGGATTTTGTATTGTAAAGGAGAAGAACATGAAAAAGCAAAAACGTAACTCATTTTCTGGGTCCCTGGGCTTTGTCTTGGCGGCCGCTGGAAGTGCAGTAGGGTTGGGAAACATATGGAGATTTCCGTATTTGGCAGCGAAAGATGGTGGTGGATTTTTCCTTGTAATGTATGTGGTATTGGCACTGACATTTGGATTTACCCTTCTTACAACAGAGATTGCCATTGGAAGAAAGACAAAGCAGAGTCCGTTGACCGCGTATGCAAAGATTAAGGAAAAATGCGGATTCCTTGGTGTATTGGCGTGTCTTGTGCCCGTTATTATTTTGCCGTATTACTGTGTAATTGGTGGATGGGTAGTAAAATACTTTTTTACATATCTGACTGGCGATGGAAGTCAGGCGGCTACAGACGGCTATTTTACCAGTTTTATTACCAACGAAACACAGCCTATCGTATTATTGATTGTATTTCTTTTGATTACATCTGTTATCGTATTCCGTGGTGTCAATAAAGGAATCGAATCATTTTCCAAAATTTTGATGCCTGTTTTATTGTTATTGATTCTGGGAATTTCAATCTTTTCGCTGACCATTCGTCATACCGACGCCAATGGAGTGACACGAACAGGTTTGGAAGGATTTTTGGTTTATATTATTCCGAATTTTGAAGGAATGACTGTGAAAACCTTCTTTACGGTTTTGGTAGATGCCATGGGGCAGTTGTTCTTTAGTTTGAGCGTGGCAATGGGAATTATGATTGCATACGGTTCTTATGTAAAGAACGATGCGAACTTGATTAAGTCCATCAATCAGATTGAGATTTTTGATACCGTTGTAGCATTTCTTGCAGGTGTTATGATTATTCCTGCTGTGTATACTTTTATGGGACGTGAAGGAATGGAAGCGTCGGGACCAAGTTTGATGTTTGTCTCCCTTCCAAATGTATTTGCATCCATGGGCAAAATTGGAAATGTCATCGGATGTCTCTTCTTTGCTATGGTTCTCTTTGCGGCGCTGACCAGTTCCGTGTCTGTCATGGAAGCCATCGTATCCAGCTTGATGGATAAGTTTAAAATGACACGTATCCAAGCGGCAGCAGTGGAGACAATCATTGCATTGGTTGCAGGTATTATTGTGTGCCTTGGTTACAATAAATTGTATTTTGAAGTGGAACTTCCAAATGGTAATATTGCGCAGATTCTGGATATTATGGATTATATTAGTAACAACTTGTTGATGCCAGTTGTAGCCATTGGAACTTGTCTGCTTATTGGTTGGATCGTAAAACCAAAGTATGTTATTGATGAAGTAGAGAAAACCGGAGGAAAATTTGGCAGAAAGCAACTTTACATTGTAATGGTGAAGTTTGTGGCACCGGTGCTGCTTGTTGTATTGTTGTTGAAATCCTTGGGGATTTTGACGATTATATAGCACACTTTTGATACTTGATGTATGGAAAAGAGGGATTGGCATGGCAGAAAAAAAGCAAGAACGAGACGAAATTCTTTCTAAGATTAGCCAGATGACGAAGCTGTTGGAAGAGATGGAAGTGTCGTTGAAAATTGCCAGGGAGTACAGCAAGTGGGATGGGGTAAGAGACAATTTGTTTACCGATTTGGAAAAGAATCGAACGCTAGATGAAGTGCAGGAGATGGTAGCACAGCTGGATGTATTAGCCAATGAAGTTCGCAGGACGAGAAAGGAATTTCAGTTGGATACAAACATTCAGGTTATGAGCGATGAAACCTTGCGTATTGAGGATTATGTGTTTGATGATTGGTCTTCTGCTTTGCAGATCAAGGACAAGGTTGATGAGGCATTGGAGAAGATTCGAGAAAATAAGGTACGGGTAAATGCTCTTGCGAAAGAATTGACATCCTGCAATTGACATGATATAATGACAAACGATGAAACAATCTTCAGGGCGAGGTGCAATTCCTCACCGGCGGTATAGCCCGCGACCGATAATGAGTAATCATTATCGCTGATTTGGTGAAATTCCAAAGCCGACAGTTAAAGTCTGGATGGAAGAAGAGAGTATCGATTTGTTTTGATATGATTTTTTTAGGGACCCTGAAGTTATCTTCAGGGTCCTTTTGCGCGTTAGGCTCAAGCCGTGCATTTCTAGGAAAGAAGACACATTCGAGCTTGCTCGAAAATGTGTCTTCTTTCCTAGAAATATAGGGCGCAGCCCGCGATGACGAGCCACGAAAGTGGCGAGGAATGCGCACGGCTTGCCAATATAGGGCGCAGCATAGCGAACAAGTTTACATAGAAAGGAGGTCGCCATGACAAGACACGAAACCTACATGAAACGTGCCATTGAATTAGCAAAGACTGCTATGGGACGCACATCTCCCAATCCCATGGTGGGGTGTGTTGTGGTAAAAGACGGTAGCATTGTTGCAGAAGGTTGCCATGAGCGATATGGCGAATTTCATGCGGAGCGAAATGTGTTGACCAAGTGTCAGATGGATGTCAGTGGGGCAGATTTGTATGTCACATTGGAGCCTTGTTGCCATTATGGAAAGACCCCTCCGTGTACCGAGATTATCATTGAAAAAAAGATTGGAAGAGTGTTTGTGGGGACCTTGGATCCCAATCCCAAAGTAGCAGGAAATGGAGTGCGGATTTTACAAGAAAATGGCATTGAGGTGACCATTGGAATTTTAGAAGAAGAATGCCGAAAAATGAATGAGATATTTTTTCATTATATTAGCACAGGCCTTCCTTTTGTGGCGATGAAATACGCTATGACGCTGGACGGAAAGATAGCCACAGCTACCGGCGATTCCAAGTGGGTAACTGGGGAAGCCGCAAGAGAACACGTACATCTTCTAAGAAAAAAATATTCAGCCATTATGGTTGGTATAGATACGGTGATTGCCGATGATCCCATGCTGAATTGCCGGATTGAAAAAGGAGTGGATCCCGTTCGTGTCATATGTGACTCTCATCTTAGAATTCCGATGGAGAGCCAGATTATAAAAAGCGCGGGGCAGATTCCGACAATCATTGCCTATGTCCAAGGTGCGGATGAAGAAAAGCGTAAAAAGCTGGAGTCTACGGGAGTAGAATTAATAAATATAGGAAATTTTAAAAAAGTTTCTTTGCAAAATCTGTTTCGCGAATTAGCGAATCGGAATATTGATAGTGTATTGGTGGAAGGTGGTGGTACCATTCACGGATCGTTATTGGATACCGGAATGATACAGAGAGTGTATGCATACCTAGCGCCAAAGATAATTGGTGGAAAAAATGCCAAATCTCCAGTGGGTGGAACAGGGATGAAAAAAATGGCGGATGCAGGACAGCTATCGGATGTTAGTATACTGCCACTAGGAAACGATGTGTGCATCACAGGCGTTTATAATCATATCAAAGGGAAAGGAACAGATCAATAATGTTTACTGGAATTATTGAGGAAATTGGAACGGTTACATCGGTTCAAAAGGGGAGTCAGTCCGCAACGCTTTCCATTGCGTGCAAAAAAGTGCTGGAAGATACCAAGATTGGCGATAGTATTGCGGTAAATGGCGTCTGCCTTACGGTGACATCCATACATACACAAGGATATACAGCAGATGTGATGGCGGAGACATTGAAACGAAGTTCCATTGGTAATCTTGAAAAAAACAGTCATGTTAATCTAGAACGTGCCATGGCAGCAAACGGACGGTTTGGTGGTCACATGGTGGCGGGGCATATAGACGGAACGGGTATCATTGGCCAGATCACAAAAGATGATACGGCGATTTGGTACACAATCCAGGCGGAGCCGCACATTCTACGATATGTAGTGGAGAAGGGATCGGTTGCGATAGATGGGGTTAGCTTAACGGTAGCACGGGTAAGCGAGACGGATTTTTCAGTATCCGTCATTCCCCACACGCAACAGGAAACCACATTGAGTGAGCGACACACCGGCGACATGGTCAATCTAGAATGCGACATTGTGGGAAAATATATCGAGAAACTTTGTGGAAAAACACAGGGAGAACAAAAAAGCAATATCGATGAGACGTTTTTGATGAAGCATGGATTTATGTAGAAAATATAGAAACGAGGAAAGAGAAATGTTAGAAAATGAGCAGTTTGGTAAATTGGATCAAGCACTGCAAGATCTGCGAGAGGGAAAATTGATTCTTGTGATAGATGATCCCGATCGGGAAAACGAAGGAGATCTAATCTGTGCTGCAGAGCATGCCACACCAGAAAATATTAATGCCATGGCAAGTTTGGCAAAGGGGCTAATCTGTATGCCTATGAGCAAGGCAATGTGTGAGCGATTGGGCTTGTCACAGATGGTGGAAATGAATACGGATAATCATGCTACGGCATTTACCGTTTCCATTGACCACGTGGATACCACAACAGGTATTTCTGCCTACGAGCGATCCTTGACAGCGCTTAAGGCGGTGGATGATCAAGCGAAGCCAGAGGACTTCCGACGCCCGGGACATATGTTTCCGCTGGAGGCAAGAGAAGGTGGTGTGCTAAAACGTGCAGGTCATACCGAGGCAACCGTAGACCTCATGAAGCTGGCTGGGCTAAAGGAATGTGGTTTGTGCTGTGAGATAATGGGAGAAGACGGTGAAATGATGCGGACAACGGAGCTTCTTGCATTTGCAAAAGACCATGATTTTACAGTGATTACAGTAGAAGAGATTATTCGTCGTCGCTTGGAGAGCGAAAGTCTTGTGAAAAAAGAGGCGGAGGCACAATTGCCAACAAGATACGGCAACTTTACCATACATGGATACGAAAATAAGTTAAATGGCGAGCATCACGTGGCGTTGACCATGGGTGATATCTCTGACGGAACCCCTGTGCTTTGCCGCGTCCACTCCGAGTGCTTGACAGGAGATGTGTTCGGTTCCCAGCGCTGTGATTGTGGGGAACAGTTGGATAGTGCCATGAAAATGATTGCCAAGGAAGG
>JAZNJZ010000054.1:0-31280 GCA_045578325.1 Eubacterium sp. | reverse complement strand
ATTTTTTGATTTTCTTGGATTTGATGGTAACCTTTTTGAGTGTTGCTTCTTCTGGCGAGACTTGCTCAAATGCTCGTTCACCAATCTCTTCCACGTTTTTTGGTATCGTGATTTTCTTAAGACCTGTTACAGAAAAGCAAGTACCCTTCAATTTCTTTATTGAATCTGGTAACTTTATTTTGGTTAATTTAGCACATCCCCAGAATGCACTGTTTCCTATCATTTCCACGCCATCAGCTATTACAACTTTTTTAAGTTGCTCATTTCCAGCAAACACACTCGATCCCATTTTTCTTACCCCCGCAGGAATGTACAACTCCTCAAATCCTGCACCATCAAATGCTCTGTCTCCTATCGTAGTTAAATTAGACGGTAATCGCAACCGTTTTACGCTTTCCAATTGAAAAAATGCATTCTTTTCAATTCGACAAACTGAGTTTGTAATTTTTAAACTTTTTGCATTCCTAAAACCAGATAATCCTGTCACAAATGAACATATCTGCGTGATGTTCCCTGTAATTTTAACTTTTTTTGCTTCATCGCTATACTTAAACCATCCTGGAGTGCTCTTGTTTGAATGCCAATTTAGCACCTCAGCCATCTTACCACTTCCACTTATCACAAGCTCCTTGGTCTTTGTATTATAGCTCCACGAAATGTTATCTTTCCATTTCCCTTTCTTTATCTTCGCCTGCGTCTCTGTTCCAACAAAAAAGCTAGCACTGATACACAAGATAAACAACACTAACATGGATTTCACATATTTTTGCATACCCTTCCCTCCATAGTGATATTATCTTAAAATAAGACGGTATAAATTCTACCATACGAGGAAAATAGTGTCAAATTTCCCCTTTGTGTTTATTACCTCTTCAGGAAATCATTCCCTACTCCTTCCACGAATAAATCCGATAATCCCCCATATAATATACCAATTATCCTCATCGAGGTCAGTCTATGTTTCTCGCAACCCCACCCCGACGCATGCCGCGTCTTTTTCTTTCCCTACTTTTATGTTTCACCCTACTTCTTTCCAGTTGCTCCCAATCCACCCCTACTCCCGATTCCAAAAACAGCACCATCAAAGACAACACCACCTCTCAAGAGTTCGACAATTTCACCAACGCACTTTTTAAAGAAACGGTAGCCAGCGATGCCTTGTCCTTGAATTACACCTTGGCTCATCCCGAAACCTATGGCGTCACCAAACAAGCAGGAGGATTCCAACCAATCTCATACGAAGACTTGCAGCAATCCGCTCCCGAATCTGAAAATCTTCTATATAAGTTGCACCAATTTGACAAAGACAAACTTTCATTGCCACAAAAAATCCTCTACGACTCCCTTTCCTACACATTGGAAATGAACCAAAAAGGCAGCGACTTTCTTCTGTTCTCCCGCCCGCTTTCTCCTGTGACGGGACTACAGGCACAGCTTCCGGTGCTTTTGGCGGAGTACACATTTGATTCCGTAGAAGACATCGAAGACTACTTCGCATTGCTCCAGTCCATCCCGTCCTACTTTACATCCATTCTCGCTTTCATGGAGCTCCAAGCCAACCAGTCCCTTCTTCCAAGTCGCGACACCCTAAACCAAATCGTCAACCAATGTACAACTTTTACCCAAAATGGCGGCAGTAAAATTCTAACTTCCTCCTTTTCATCCCGCCTAAAAAAATGCACCTTTCTCGACAAATCCACAAAACGCACCTACCGACAGACCAACAAAGACCTCGTTGACACCTGTGTTCTTCCCGCCTATGACGAATTGGTAAATGGGCTAAATGTTCTGTTGACCCGCGCCGGCACCAACGGTTCTCTTTGTTCTTACGAAAATGGAAAGTCCTACTACGAGTATCTATTTGCTTCGGAAACCGGCTCCACTCAATCCCCGGACAAATATTTCGAAGAGCTCACTCTTCGTCTGGACAAAGCAAAACAAACACTCCTTTCTTACGCCAAAAAGGACCCGTCTCTTTTTAGCAAACTCAGCACCCACGCCGCCTCCAAGGTGCCACCAGCAGAACAGCTCACCTCGTTATCTCAGGCCATTTGTGCTGACTTTCCAGAGACGTCGGACGTGAACTTCTGCGTGTCCTATGTGGATCCGTCGTTGGAAGACTATCTCAGTCCCGCCTTCTATCTCACACCACCACTGGATGCTTACACAGAAAACGCCATTTACATCAACAACAGCAGTCGTTTTGCCGGCTCCGACCTATCCTCCACCTTGGCCCACGAAGGTTACCCGGGACATTTGTACCAAAACGTCTACTATCGTCAGCAAAACCGACCACTTCTTTGCTACGCATTAAACTTCAACGGCTATACGGAAGGCTGGGCAACCTATGCCGAAAATTATTCCTACAAGTATCTTGGCTACACCAAAGACGAAGTTGGCATTCTCCGCAACAATGCCGTTGTATCCCTTTGCATCTATGGACTTTGTGATATCGGAATTCATTACTACGGATGGGGCGAAAAAGAATTGTTGGAGTTTCTTTTGAAACACGGAAGCTATACAGCAGACACCGCTCACTCCCTTTACACAAACATCATCCACGAACCTGGTTCCTACCTAAAATACACCATCGGTTATGTAGAATTTATGAAATTAAAAACGGCCGCCAAAACAAAAATGGGCGACCGTTATTCCGAAAAGGCATTTCATACCTTTGTATTGTCTGCTGGACCAGCACCTTTTTCCGTCTTGTTGCAATATATGCCCCAACTGTGGCCCCCACTAGAACAGGGTCCGGTTCAGTAACGCTCACAAATCCATTCCAATATGGCTTGTTGCGCTTTTTCGTAGTCAATTTCATTTAATAATTCGTGTCTTGCACCAGCGTATATCCGGCATGTCACGTCTCGAAGCCCCACACGACGATACGTATTTTCTACAGCGCGAACACTACGTCCATAACTTCCCACGGGATCTTCGCCCCCCGACATAAGAAGCACCGGCAACCGTTTCGGCGTCTTACAAACATGCTTCCACTTTTGGATATAACGAATGGATTCAAAAAGGGTATGATATCCATTCACCGTCAGCGTGAATTGACAAAGCGGATCCTTGCAAAATTCATCCACCGTTTTTTCACTCCTTGACAACCAGTCAAACGGCGTTCGCTGCGGAGAAATTCGTCGATTGTATAAAGCAAAACACAATTGTTCCAGAAGCCAACTATTGGAATATTGGCTTTTCACCATCCCTACCAACCGTACTATCATGCACCCCAATGCAAGGAGCCCCTTCGGTTGTCCACCCGTACCGAGCAAAATCAGCCCTTCCAACTCCTCGCCATAGTCCATGGCATACCGCCTTGCAAAGAAAGAACCCATACTATGTCCTAGCAGGATAAGTGGCACATCCGGATAGAGTTTTCTTGCATGTACCGTGACGCGACGCAAATCACGAACAGCATGACCGCAACCATCCTTTGCAGCAAAATAACCAAATCGATTATTTGGCGCCGCGGTCTCGCCATGGCCCAAATGATCATTTCCGATTACAAAAAAGCCTTTCTCCGCCATATACTTGGCAAATCGGTGATAGCGCGCCACATATTCACGCATCCCATGAGAAATCTGCAGAATGCCCCGCACCTCTCCTTCCGGCTTCCACTCCACTACATGAAGTTTGTCCTCACCTGTGGAGGAGGGAATATAATATTCTTTCTTTTCTATCATACCTTGTTTATCTCCTTACTAGCCACACGCAAAAAAGGGTGTCGCAACTCCGGAATCGGTTTCCCACAGAAGCGACAGCCCTTTTCTCTTTTAGTGAATTTCTAAATCCGCAAAAAATACTGGAAGTTTTTCTTTGAATTCATCGTACACAATCTGTGCCACCTCACGCATCTGTGGGTGAGCATGAGAATCCACACGAAGGCGGAAAAAGTTACGCCACGCACGAAGATTCATAGTTACTACAATCTCTGTCTTTAATGAGTTTGGCAACACGGAACGCGCCTCCTGTGGAGTTGCCCCCAGTTCCAGCATCTGGAAGTAGGCTTTTTCTGCATCTTCCATAGCCTTTGTCCACACCTCATATTTTGCACGGTCATTTTCCTGGGTAAGATCATACTCAAAACCACCCGCAATGTCAATTACCGTAATCTGATTATCAAACTTGTCCCCTGCGTAGTTACAGTAACGAGTGCTCTCCTGACTATAACTTGCAATTCGGTGACGCACGATCTCATGTGTTACACCTCGATCGCACACCATACGTACCGTGATGGTTTCATGCTCAATAACAGACTCATGCTGTCTCGTCAACAATGCCTTGATGAATTTCTCCGCAGAATCCTCTGTGATGTTTCCTTCACTCTTGTAGCACACACGACCTATTTTCTCAATTTTCTTCAACATGGTTTCATAGCTGTCCATGTCAATTATCTCTATACCTGGTTTTATTACCTGCATCTAAAATTCCTCCAAAATTACGTTCATTTCATTATATCTTATCAGCATAGAGATTGCAAGTTTTTTCAATAACCTTGCACCTGCTCAGCCGCTGCTGGGTTCTCCGGGGCCACGGGACTCTCTGGCACCGCCGGTTCCTCAGCATTCATATCTAGTATCTCCGCCAAAGTGGTAAATCCTGGCGCATTATAAATCGGCGAGTAGCAACTTCCTTTCCCTGGTGACTTGTATGCCTTCTGCAAGATTGTCTGTTTCTTTCCAAAGACCTGAGTCACCGTTGACGTTCCAAAATCATTGCCTTGGATTGCAACTGGCGCCTGCACACCACGGAAGTTCATACACAACTTGCTCCCCTCAAAACGATTGCCTTGCAAGGTTACATTTCTCCAATTCAGCATAAACACACCGGTATCTTTTATATTGGAAAATACGTTATTGCGAATGACAATGTTCTCGTGATAGCAATTAACGGACCACTTTCCATTGGACTTTTTCTGAGAATACTTGTGACTTCCGACTCCTCGCTTCAAGTTCGAGAAGGTACAGTTTTCAATGGTAATATTCTGTCCTGGCGTCCGATCCAGACTACTCCACTTCAGATTTACACCACCCGTCACAGGGTCCGGCACATCAATGTTGATGGCTTCCTTTGTATACGAAGTACTTGCCGACGCATTTTTAAATGTACAGTTGCGCACCGTCAAACCACTGGTGGCATCCACCTCCAGGAAATGTCCGCCGTTCATATTCTGGAACGTAATTCCCTCAATGGTTACATTTTGACAGTGAGCCGTCACGATCGCCTTGGAATTTTTCACATATTTCAGATCAATGACAACATTTCCCTCACCGATTATTGTTACATTTTTTGAGCCATTGTAGCCCTTTCCTTTTTTCTTTTTCTGACTCAAAGAATAGGGAACCACCTGAAAAACGCCCTCTGCAGCCTTAAACTTCGCCTTACCAACTTTTTTCGTTTTGATAATCTTTACTCCATCTTCAAACTTGATGGTTACGTTGGATGGCACATATAAAATATTGGTAATCTTGTATGTACCTTTTTTAAAAGTCAATGTTCCGCCACCATTTTTTTCCAATTTCCCCATGTAATACTTCAGCATGAGATAATGTTTTGTGTGCTTATTTAAACTCTTGCTCTTTGCATAGTTGCCAGACACTTTGGTTTTCGGTGTCACCGTGTAGTTCTTTGGTTTCGCCTGTGCCTCATCAGCAAACATGCATGCAGAAACCAGTGCGCACAGACACACGCCCCACATCAGATGTTTTGCTATTCTCATATGGCACTTCCTCCCCTCACTCTTTATAGTCGTATTTCAACACAACAACAGACAATGGCGGAAGGTAACAAGTAAGCTCGTACTCTGCTTTTGCCGTCGTCTTATTGCCTTTTGTATCCTTGGTCTTTGCGGATACAGGTTTCTTCTTCGCCGTAATAACCTCTGCATTGATGCGCCCCTGTCCGCCGTACTTGGTATCGTCGGAATTCAAAATTTCCACAAACTTACCTTTACAAGGAGCCTTTACCGTATATTGCTCGTGGGCCACTGGCGTAAAGTTCAAAAGAAACATCAGCTGTTCCTTCGCCGTCTTACCGCGACGCACAAAGGCTACCGTGCTCGTCTCCGGACGCTGACAATCCATCCACTCAAAGCCCATAACATCACTATCGTTGTACCACAGCGAATCATATTTTTTGTACATATGATTGAAATCTTTGACAAACTGGTGGATGCCCTGATGTGGCGCCTCCTCCAACAAATACCAATCCAAGCTGCGCATCTCGCTCCACTCTCGCTGCTGCGCAAATTCTTGTCCCATGAACAAAAGCTTTTTGCCCGGATGACCATACATGAATCCGAAGGCCGCTTTCAACGCCGCGTATTTGTCCCCGGTCAATCCTGGCATTTTATTGAGCAACGAACATTTTCCATGTACCACCTCATCATGAGAAAGTACCAAAATGTACTTCTCACTAAGATGATAGGAAAGACTGAAGCACAACTGATCATGATGAAACTGTTTAAAATATGGGTCCAATTTCATATACTCAAGAAAATCATTCATCCAGCCCATATTCCACTTAAAGGAAAATCCAAGGCCGTTGTTTTCTACCTGCTCTGTCACGCCTGGCCATGCCGTGGACTCCTCGGCAATGATATAAGCACCTGGATATCCTTCCGCGATCACTTGATTTAAATGACGCAAGAATTCCACCGCTTCATAATGCTCATTTCCACCGTCACGATTTGGCAACCAGTCGCCATCTTGCTTTCCATAATCCAGATAAAGCATCGATGCCACCGCATCCACACGAAGTCCATCGATATGGAACTTCTCAATCCAAAACAAGGCATTTGCCACAAGGAAATTCTGCACTTGCTTTCTGCCATAGTCAAAGATATAGGTTCCCCAGTCCGGATGCTCGCCACGTCGTCGATCTGGATGCTCATACACCGCCTTACCCACAAAGTTTCCTAGGCAATGCGCATCCCTCGGGAAATGTGCTGGCACCCAGTCAAGGATTACTTCGATATCACGTTTGTGCATTTCATCGACAAAATACATAAAGTCTTTTGGTGTTCCGTAACGGCTGGTAGGTGCATAGTAGCATCCCACTTGGTACCCCCAAGAACCATCAAAAGGATATTCCGCAATCCCCATAAGCTCGATGTGTGTATATCCCATCTCCACCAAATAGTCGCCCAACATCTCTGCCAGCTCACGGTACGAGTAAAATCCATTGTCATCCTCTTCGATTCGTTTTTTCCAAGAACCAAGGTGAACCTCATAGATATTCATCGGACTACGCTGGCGAACCTCTTGACTTTTGGCTTCGTGAGCCTTCATATACGCTTCGTCCCCCCACTCGTAACCTTCCAACGAAGTGACAATCGATGCATTACCCGGACGAACCTCTGCATAATTTCCGTATGGATCTGTCTTATACAACAACTCCCCGCTTCGGCTGGTAATCTGATATTTATATATCGCACCTTCTCCCACACCTGGGACAAATAATTCATAAATTCCGGAATTTTTCCGCAAGCACATCGTGTGCAAACGGCCATCCCAGTTGTTGAAACTTCCCACCACACTTACGCTTCGAGCATCTGGCGCCCACACGATAAAACGCGTGCCCGACACACCATTAAAGGACTCCACATGCGCCCCCATGCGATTAAAGATTTTATAGTTTTTTCCTTCACCATAAATATAGCAATCGAAATCCGTCATCGTTAAAGGAAACGAATACGGATCTTCCGTCTCTATGACATCGTGTTCCCCATACTGAATCCGAACTCGATAGTTTTTTAACTGCTTTGACTTTGCCTTAATCTCCACACCAAAAAGCCCTAGTTCACTGTCAAGTTCTTCCATCTCATACGCTTTTGTTCCTTTTTCATTGGTGATCCACACTGCCTGCGCCTTCGGGCGACGCACCACAAAAAGCTGCACACCTTCATACATATGCATTCCCAACAAATCATGTGGTGCATTGATGACGCCCTGGTCCATTTCTTCCAGCAATGACGGATTCATCCAACTCTTCAATACCTCGTTCATCCTTTGCCTCATTTCTGCACATTTTTCAACGCGCTGGTTTTACATGAGTGTTTCTTTTACAATCGCTGCAAGCTCCTTGGACTTGCATTCTGCATCTTCCATATTTGTCCCAACTACACCAAAGTAAATCTTGATCTTTGGCTCTGTTCCAGAAGGGCGGATGCAGATCCATGCGTCTTGTGTCAACTCAAAGTACAGAACATTGGACTTAGGAAGCCCCGTTGTCTCCACTTCTCCCGAACGAAGATGTTTCACAATATCCTTCTCGTAATCACGGAACTCGATGACATTATATTCCCCAAATGTAGTCGGTGGATTTTCACGAAGCCCTTCCATGATAGACTTGATCTTCTCCAGACCTTCAATTCCTTTATGGGTAATGGAGATTACGTCATCTTTGTAATATCCATATTTCTCATACATATCGATCATAGCATCCCAGATGGTTTTGCCACGCTTTTTGTAATATGCTGCTGCCTCACAAAGCGCCATAGAAGCCACGATGGCATCCTTGTCACGCGCATGAGTACCAATGAGGCAACCATAACTCTCCTCAAATCCAAAGAGATATTTTCCTTTTCCCGTCTGCTCCGTACGAAGAATTTCTTTGCCGATCCACTTAAATCCTGTGAGACACTCCACAAGATCGATATTATAAAAATTCGCAATGGCATCTACCAGATTGGTGGTTACAATGGTTTTTACAAGCATACCATCGCTTGGTAACTTCCCTTCCAACGCCAACTTCTGTCCAATCTCATAATCTGCCAAGAAGGCTCCTGACATATTTCCTGTGAGGCAAATGTACTCTCCAGACTTTGTATCCTTTACATACACACCAAGTCGGTCCGCATCCGGATCGGTTGCCAATACCAGATCCGCATCCTTCTCCTTCGCCAAGTTCAACGCCAATTCAAAGGCTTCTTTGGCTTCCGGATTCGGATAACTTACCGTAGGGAATTCTCCATCCGGAAGCTCCTGCTCTGGCACCACATACACATTGGTAAATCCCAACTCTTTCAAGATACGACGAACCGGAAGATTTCCTGTTCCATGAAGTGGTGTATACACAATCTTAAGATCTTTCTCTGCTTCCTTTATACATTTTGGATGCAGAACATTTTTCTTTAACTCTTCCATGTAACGGTCATCGATGGCTGCTCCAATGGTCTCATACAGACCTGCTTTTTCCGCATCTGCTCGTGACATGGTCTTCACGGTAGCATAATCGGTAACTGCTTTTACCTCATCCATGATTCCACTATCATGCGGTGGTGTAATCTGTGCACCATCCTCCCAGTATACTTTGTAACCATTGTATTCTGGTGGATTGTGACTTGCCGTGATGTTGATTCCGGAGATACAACCAAGCTCACGCACGGCAAAAGAAAGCTCTGGCGTTGGGCGCAAACTCTCAAATACATAAGCTTTGATTCCATTTGCCGCAAGACAGCAGGCTGCTTCATCCGCAAACTCTGGTGACATACGACGGGAATCGTAAGCAATGGCCACCCCTTTTTCCTGACCGTTCTGGCTAATTATGTAATTTGCCAGTCCCTGAGTTGCTTTACGAACCGTATACATATTCATTCGATTGGTTCCCGCTCCGATAACTCCACGCAGACCTGCAGTACCAAATTCAAGCTCTGCGTAAAAACGCTCCTTAATCTCTTTCTCGTCGTCTTTAATCGCTTCTAATTCCTTTTTTGTCTCCGAATCAAAGTACGGATTGGTCAACCACTCATTATAAATTTTCATGTAATCCATCTTGTATTCCTCCTTTTTCTACTTTTCATCTTTTATTATGATATAGAGAATGATTTCACATTATCTCCTGTATCACGTTGTCACCCCACCGCTGTGCTTTCCAGCTCTGGGAATGAAAAACTCACATCTTCACCATCATCTGTCGTTGTCATGGCATAGCTCTTGGTAGTATATCCCGTTTTCGACAACGTAATGGTCACACTTCCAATCTTTTTTGGAAAACTGCATGGCGCCTCACCTTTATAAGTACCATCCATATATACACTGGCGCCAGATGGTGCCGTAACCGTAATGTTGTGATCATTATCATACTCACCATCGGACTCACTCTGGGAAGAATCGCTGCCTGATACGCTTGTTCCTTCCGCGTCATCGTCCACTTCCGCCTCTTCCTCTGCAAGGTCAATACGCACCGTAGGGTTCGCTGACTGCACATCAATCACCCCGGCATAGGTTGTATAACCGTCTAACACCACCTTCACCGAATGTTTTCCGTAGGAAAGGGAAATCGGCTTGGAATAATCTCGCAGGGATCGATTGATATAAAGCTCTGCCCCCACCGGATGAATGTCAAATTCCACTTGCCCTCGGTTTCCCACCACACCCTTAAAGAGAGACATATCCAATACCATCTGCTTGTCTCTCTCGATGGTAACGGAACGACTTCCCACAAAATCACCATTTTTCATGGACACATCATAGGATCCTTCTGGTACAGGAATGAGCATTTTCTCCGTAATCGGTACAATCATCACTCCACCGATGGTAAGTGTTCCTCCTACAAAATCTTTGTATTTCTGTGGTTTCAGATAACCATGCCCTTTGGTCACCACGAGAGAATAGGCTTTCCCCTTTACACCCCGGAACGTAACTTCGTCCAACTTCGTAATCTCCGTCACATCCACCGGTTCCCCCATGGAAAACACCGTAAATCCACTTCCGTAACGATACCGCACACCTTCAACTTCAATATACTTTTCGTCGGTATTCACTACCAAGTTCTTCACCTTTTCTTGTTCCACAACATCCGCTGACAGCTGTACCTTCGTCAACTTGCCAGTATCCGGATCCTGATAGACATCCATCACTTGTCCAATCTCAAGAGATTCTGACGAAATCTCCTTTTCGTTCCTCGTCAAAATCTCTGTCCCACCGCTGTACTCACATACTACTTCTTCTTCCAATGCTGTATTATAAAAGGTCAGGCGTTTGCCTGTATGGTCTGCCGATTTCAATACTCCCACAAAATCCCGTCCCTTTTCATAGGTAATTGACGCATTGGGCTTTGTCGTCGGCGACGCTGTTGTCGATGGTTTTTGGGAACGCTCACAGCCACTTGTGGTCAGGCAAATGACTAGCCATCCCGCCACCATATACAGAATTTTTTTCTTCACATTACACCGCTCTTTTCCTTCATTTTTCCCTTTTGACGCAGATCGTCACTAGTACTTTGATTATAACATGAAACCCTTCAAACTTCCACTTATTTCAACAATATTTTCCCTCAAAAAACCGCAGAAATTTTTCCCTTTTCACTTCCTGATTTCCCACGTTTTTTAGCTTCTCCAGACTCTTGGCGGAGAGCCAACTTTTCTTCTTGTTAAAGTACTGATTAAGAAGCTTCCAGTATTTCTCTGGATAGCGAAGCATAATCCCGACAAACTCCAACTGCGCCTCTTCTAGTGGCATCGCTTTCTGATAGCCATCCAAAACCGCTTCCCCTGCTTCCGTTTGCCATTCATTTTTCTCCAACGTTTTTCTCATGAAATACGTAAGATCCAAAAGGGGAATTCCTGCCCCTGCCTTCTCAAAACCAACCGTCGCCACACCTTTTTCAAATAGAATCAGGTTGTGATAATTGTAATCCCCATGACAAAGGGTTTTGTCTGACTGACAAATCGCCTTATAGTAATCGCTATTTTCCAGGCGTTTTGCCGCCTCACAAGCCTTCTCATAATAACCATAAAAACAGTTAATGGCTTGAATCTCAAACTCCGTTTTTCTCTTCTTGTTTTTCATATAACGGTTGACACGTCCTAATTCCCGATTGTGACGTAGATATAATGAGAGCAAATTTTCTTCCCTTGGGAGATTCTGCTTCTCCTCCTCTTGTGTCTCTTTTGTGATACTTTCCATATCAAAATCCTCAAGCGCCCCATGTAACCGTCCCAGATTTTCTCCAGCAAGAGCTAGTTCCCGCACCGAACGAAGATTGCACTCTTCTCCCGGAAACCAACGATACATGATATATTTTTCACCATTCTCTAGCTCCAACACAAGATTATCCGCCCGCGTAGGCACCACCTCATCAATATGAACAAATCCTCTTTGCATCAAGTGCTCTTTTATTTTGTTTTCCAAGTCAAAATGACACCGGACACTATCATACTCACGAAGCAAACGTGGTCCATCGTTTGTCTCCAAAAGCCAGCCTCCCCTTGAGCGGTAACGTCTGCGAACCGTCACGTTGTAACCGGCAATGGCATTTTCCAGTCTATCCTCCAAGTAAACCCCCTCCTTTATTTTACCGATTCTTGATGACCTTTACATTTGTATGAAACCAAGCACGAAACTATGCCTGTCCAATCACGCCATTTTTTTCGTCATCTCCACTACGGATTGGAGAATCGTAAGTCCGATGGGACCCAAAACGATGCCCCCAAGGCCAAATAACTGAATCCCCACATACACACTCATTAACACATACAAGGGTTTAAGCCCCATTTCCTTTCCCATAAGCCGCGGCTCCAGAATTTCCCGCAGAAGCATCGTAACCACATACAACGTCAAAAGCACGGCCGCGGGAACAAAATCCCGTTGCACAAATTCCACAATGGACCACGGAACCAGGATACATCCTCCGCCAAGAATCGGCAACGCATCCACAACTCCAATGATAATTCCGATGAGAATCGCATATGGATTCCTGAGAATCAATAAAACCACCACACTAACCGTCGCCACAATAAAAATAATAATCCCCTGAGCCTTCAAGTATGCAAAACCAGCCATCTTCAACTTACGAATCACAGGCAACAAACTTCGATAGTGAACTTCTCTCTCCTTATCAAAGGATATTAACAACGTAGCCATGACAAATACAATAAACGCCGCTCCCCACTCACCCAATGCCTTTACTACTCCTGGAATATAGTGAGTTACTTTCGGTATTAGCTCCCCCGAAATCCTTCCGCCCATGTCTGACACATAGGATTCCACCCAGAGATATGTGTCCCCCGAGGACAACCCCATTAGATTATCCACTCCGCCACAGGCGTTTTTGCACAAGCGACTACACACTTCCATGTGCGCGGGCATACTTCGCATCAATCGAACCAACTGATCCACACATATATAGCCAATGTAAAACAAAAAGCTTCCCACGGCCCCCAGAAGCAACAAAATCACCACCGCACTACATATTTTTTCATTTACATGAGTTACTCGGTGCAGCCACTGAACAATAGGACGTACCGTTTTAGCAAATAAAAAAGCAAACACAAAAGGAACCACCAGAGGTAACAAGTAATAAAAACTTGCATACACCGCTCCGGCAGTTCCTAATATTATGAGTAGATTTTTCCATTTTCTGTTGTGCATTACACGATTCCCCTTTCACGACAATCATTTTCACCATTAGTATTGTCGAAAGGGTTCAATAATATTTGCACTATGCTTCATTCGCAATAAATCGATATCCCACCGCCCAAACGGTTTCAATGTATTTTGGATTGGACGTGTCTTTTTCAATCTTTTCACGAATTTTCTTAATATGCACAGTAACAGTTGCAATATCCGCTCCAATCGGACTCAGCTCCCATACCTGCTCCAAAAGTTCTTCCTTGGAAAATACACGATTTGGGTTATTAGCAAGGAAATACAGCAAGTCAAACTCTTTTGTGGTCAGAGTCTTTTCTTCCCCCTCCACATACACACGACGCGCCGTTCGATCGATCTTTAGTCCTCCAGTGGAAATCACTTCATTAGCAGATTTCGTTGCACTTCCTACTAACTTACTATAACGCTCCAAATGCGCTTTTACACGAGCAGATAATTCGCTCGGACTAAATGGCTTGGTCATATAATCGTTGGCACCAATGCCCAGACCACGAATTTTATCCGGATCATCTCTGCGGGCAGAAACCATAATAATCGGTGTTTCCATAGTCTCACGCACTTTTTTGCATATCTCAAGACCGTCTACATTTGGCAACATAACATCCAGAATAATCAAGTTATAATTACCGGTAAGAGCTTGGTCTAAGCCTTCCTGACCATCGTTTACAATCGTAACTTCGTAGCCACTCAATTCTAAGTAATCCCTTTCCAATTCAGCGATTGGCATTTCATCCTCTACAATCAATATTTTGCTCATGCTGTACCTCCATCCATGGTATTTATTTTCTGTTCTTGTTTCGGCAAAGAAAAATACACCGCTGTACCTTTATCCAGCACACTATCCGCCCATATCTTTCCACCGTGTTCTTGTACAATTTTCTTGGCAATCGCAAGCCCCAGACCACTTCCACCTGTCTGAGAATTACGGGAACTATCTGTCCGGTAAAAACGATCAAATATGTGTGGAAGCTCCGCCTCGCCAATGCCCTTACCATTATCGCGAATCATAACGGTAACTTGTCCTTCATCCTCCGTGATACTCACAACTACAACTCCATGCTTGTGTTGAATATATTTCACAGCATTTCCAATGATATTAGCAATTACTCGCTTGATTTTCTCCGCATCTAAGACAAGTAGCACATCTTCTGTCACATAGCATTGATACAAAAGCTGAATCTCTCGCGTTTCTAAATCAAGCGCCATATCACTAACACACTCGCTGAAATAGTGATTCACATTTACTTCTGTGAAATTAAACTTCTCCTCTTTCTGATAGATTTTCGTAAAAAAGGAAAGCTCGTCCACCAAAACCGCCATATCAACTGCTTTGGAATGAATCGTACGAACATATTTGTTCATACGCTCCGGTGTAGCTGCTACACCATCTAGTATTCCTTCCGCATATCCCTTAATGGCTGTCAGCGGCGTTTTCAAATCATGAGATATATTTCCGATTACTTCCTTCGTCAGAGCATCTGCTTTGTTTCTCTCTTCAATGGAATCTTTCAACGCCACTCTCATGCTGTTAAAGTCCACATAAAGTTCCGAAAACCCCGTATCTTCCGGCACCGGAATGTCCTCATCATACTCTCCATCTCGGATTCGCATAACCGCTCCTCGAAGTTGTTGAATCGGCATAATCACATTATAATAAGCATAACCGATAACACCAATAATTACAAGTATACAAATAATAATAACCATCAAAATCAAGCCCACTGTAAAAATCGTGATATGCGGCAACTCTGCATTTAAATCCGTAACAATACAAATGGAACCAGATTGTCCATTGGGAAATGTCACACCTAACTTTTTCAACAGAAAATGATTCTTCCCTTTTGCACTGTATTGTGCGTCCCGGGGAGAAAAGCTATTGGTCATACTCAACAATTCCAACGATACATCATCATAATAATGTGGTGCACCAAAATAGTAAAACTTGTCCTGTATAATTACTGCGACAAAAGAATGTTTCTTCGCTAACTTCTCATTTTCTGCCTTCAAAAAATCATCTTCCCAAAAACGTCCTGTGTCTCTCCTAGCTTGATCTTGTAACTCTTGATAATCAATCTGTGTTACCGAGTTCAGCAGCAATGCTTTATCAAAAATGGTGTACGGCGACTCAATGTCCTCATCTGTGATATGATATGTACTCTTAATACCTTCCAGCTCGCCATATACAAAAACCGCAAGCATCAAACCTAACACAAATATAGGTCCAAGCGCAATAACCGCAAACATACTCCAACTTCTTTTAAATCTTGTAATCCATCTTTTTCTTTCCATGGAAGCCTTCTTTCTAAGCGTCATCTGACGTCAACCTAACCCTACAAACATTTTACCACAATCCCATCAAATTGCATACATTTTTTTATTTTCCCTTGACACATTGTGTATTCAATGCTAGATTTGAAGGTGGCAAAAAACGAATTTACATAAATATATGAAGGAGAATCAGCATGAAAGTATTGAGAAATTTACCAAATCCAGAGGAAATCAAGACAGAATTCCCGATTTCGGAAAAGGTAAAACAGATTAAATTAGAAAAGGACCGTATTCTGAAGGATATCATAACCGGAAAAAGTGATTTGTTTGCTTTGATCATCGGACCTTGTTCTGCAGATAACGAAGCGGCTGTCATTGACTACACCCTTCGCCTTGCTGCGATTCAGGAAAAAGTAGCGGATAAGATTTTGATCATTCCGCGTGTATATACAAACAAACCAAGAACCAACGGAAAAGGCTACAAGGGAATTGCCAGCCAGCCAAACCCTGAGAAAAAAGAGGACATGCTGGAAGGTCTTCGTGTCATCCGTCAGATGCATGTAAATGTAGTGGAGCAGACGGGAATGACTTGTGCAGATGAGATGCTCTATCCTGAAAACTATGAGTATCTTTCCGATATTCTTTCCTACGTAGCAATCGGTGCTCGTTCTGTCGAGAATCAGCAGCATCGTCTCACTGCCAGCGGCATTGATGTTCCTTGTGGAATGAAGAACCCAACCAGCGGTCACTTAACAGTTATGCTTAACTCCATCGAGGCAGCTCAGAGCAGCCACCACTTTATCTACCGTCAGCAGGAGGTAGAGACCTCTGGTAACCCTTACGCACATGCGATTCTTCGTGGTAGTGTAAACAAGCACGGTAAGAGTCTTCCAAACTATCATTACGAGGATCTTCTTCTTCTTCGCGAACTTTATAATGAGCACGATTTGGAAAACATGGCAGTAATCATCGACACGAACCACAACAACTCCGGCAAACAGTTCCAACAGCAGATCCGTATTGCTAAGGAAATTTTGGAGAGCCGCCGCTTCTCCCCAGATATCAAAGATATGGTAAAAGGTCTTATGATCGAAAGTTACATCGAAGATGGCAGCCAGCAGATTGGCGAAGGAATCTACGGAAAGTCCATTACTGACCCATGCCTTGGCTGGGAAAAGACAGAGAAGTTGATTTATACAATGGCAGACATGCTGTAGTTATTGTCACAAAGGTAACTAACTATTCAGGACCTATGTGTGAAAATCCATGAATCGTCGTGCATGCACGTAAGAGGCATTGATTTTCACACATTAGGGCCTAATAGGCCTCCCCACCCCATATGAGCATTTTTAGCCTTATTAAAGGCGAGAAAGAACACGAAGTGTTCGAAATGCGAATTGGGTGGGGGAGGCCTGAATAGTTACTCACAATGTATGAAAAGGAATAAACCAATGAACAATCCGATTTGTAAGTGTGATTACCCCGACGTTGATGCGATTCGCGTCGGGGATACCTATTATATGCTCAGTACCACCATGCATTTTTTCCCGGGCGGAGCCATTCTTCGTTCCTATGATCTGATGCATTGGGAACTGGTGAATTATCTCTATGATGTATTGGAGCCCACTCCTGCTGCCGCTCTCAAAGACGGCAAAAGCATTTACGGCCAAGGTATGTGGGCACCTTCACTCCGTTATCACGACGGAATCTTTTACGCTTGTTTCGTAGCAAATGACACCCACAAAACCTATTTATTTTCCACTTCTGACATAGAAGGCAAATGGGAACAACGAGAAATCAAAGGTTTTTATCATGACCCTTCGCTTTTCTTTGACGATGGTCATGTTTATATTATATATGGAAATACGGATATATGGATCACCGAGCTAACGAAAGATTTGTCCCGTCCGTTGGAACATGGTCTGCACCGAATTCTTGTAACGGATACCGGGAACGTTCGTCTTGGCTACGAAGGAGCACATGTTTATAAAATAAATGGCACCTATTATCTTTTTTTCATTCATTGGCCGGACACGGGACATGCCCGCCGAACACAAGCTTGCTTTTATGGCGATTCTCTTACTGGGGACTTTGTGGGCGGCGATGTGCTGGACGATGATATGGGATATCACAACCAAGGGGTGGCACAAGGTGGCATCGTGGATACGCCGGAGGGCGATTGGTATGCCATTCTTTTTCAAGACAGTGGTGCGGTTGGGCGAATCCCTGTACTTGTGCCAGTTCATTTCGATGGTGGGTCCGTAATATTGGGCGACAATGGTGTGGTTCCAAAAGAGCTTTCCCTTCCGTCCCTTCGACCAGAACATCGATATGAACCTCTGTACACCAGCGATTTTACGGATTCATCTGGTGCCGTGAAATTACAATGGCAATGGAATCATATGCCGGATCCAACATTATATCAAGTGAGTTCTGAACATTATCGCATACAAACGGGCAAGTTATCCACAAATGTGACGCAAGCTGTGAATACTTTGACTCAACGTCTTATGTTACCAACATCCTCCGCAGAGGTGACGCTGGATGCTTCGGAGCTAAAAGATGGTGACTTCGCTGGTCTATGCGCTTTCCAAAGTTGCTACGCATGGATTGGTGTAACCCGCGAAAAGGGACAGTTGTATATCGTAATGATGGAGCGAAACAGAGATGACATTCCGCAAAACATGACGGATAAGGACCTTTTGCCTGGCAACGAAACCGCGCGCGTTCCCTTGGAAAGTTCACAAGTTGCATTGCGCATGGATGCGGACTTTTCGGATATGAAAGATGAAGTATGGTTTTCCTATAGACATCCTGGGGATTCCTCAGATGCTTGGAAACCTTTCGGGAAGCCACATTCCCTATATTTTACGCTGGATCACTTCTGTGGTTGTCGTGTCGGTCTCTTTCTATATAGCACGCTTTCCACCGGCGGAAGTTGTACCTTTTCTCAATTTTCCATGGAAGGCAGTACAGAAAAATAGTTCATCCCCGTAATCTCTTGACGGAATGGCGCATTTGTTGTATTCTATAGGGTGGAGTGTTAAATGATATTATATATACAAAGGAATGGAGAATATACATGAGTAAAATACTTTTTACCTCTGAGTCCGTAACCGAAGGACATCCGGACAAAATCTGTGACCAGATTTCGGATTCGATTTTGGATGCATTGCTGGAGCAGGATCCTATGAGCCGTGTTGCCTGCGAGACCGCCATCACAACTGGTCTTGTATTGGTAATGGGTGAGATCACAACCACTGCACAGGTAGATTTCCAGAGCATCATCCGTAATACAATCACAGAAATCGGATACGATGATTCCGCAAAGGGCTTCGACGCATCTACTTGTGGTGTAATGGTAGCACTGGACAAACAGTCTGCTGACATCGCTCTTGGTGTAGACAAAGCATTGGAAGCAAAACTCACAGACTCTGAAATCGACGCCATCGGTGCCGGTGACCAGGGTATGATGTTTGGTTATGCAACCAACGAGACCGATGAGTACATGCCATATCCAATTTACTTGGCTCACCGCTTGACTCGTCAGTTGACCAAAGTGCGTAAAGACGGCACATTAGCATATCTTCGTGCAGATGGAAAATCCCAGGTAACATTGGAGTACGACAAGGACGGAAACCCAATCCGCATCGATGCCGTAGTTATTTCCAGCCAGCATAGCGAAGAGGTAACTTGGGAGCAGATTCAGACAGACATTAAGAAACATGTCATCGATCCAATCTTGCCAGCAGAGCTTCTGGACGATGAGACAAAGATATACATTAATCCAACAGGACGATTTGTAATCGGTGGACCAAATGGTGACAGCGGACTAACCGGACGTAAAATCATCGTAGATACTTACGGTGGATGGGCTCGCCACGGCGGCGGTGCTTTCTCCGGAAAGGATTGCACTAAGGTAGACCGTTCTGCTGCTTATGCAGCACGCTACGTCGCAAAGAACCTCGTAGCTGCCGGCCTTTGCGACAAGGCAGAGATTCAGCTCTCCTACGCAATCGGTGTAGCTGCTCCAACTTCCGTACGCATCGACACCTTTGGCACAGGCAAACTTCCAGAGGATAAATTGGCAGACATCATCATGGAGAACTTTGACTTGCGTCCAGCAGGTATCATCCAGATGCTCGACTTGCGTCGTCCAATCTACAAGCAGACCGCAGCTTACGGTCACTTCGGCCGCAATGACCTGGATCTTCCTTGGGAGAAAACAGACAAAGCAGAAGCTTTGAAGAAATATCTGTAAGAAATATGTTTATTATAAAGGGGTAGTTTTTAACTACCCCACTTGCTCCCATAGTTAAATGGATATAACAGCCCCCTCCTAAGGGGCAGTTGTAGGTTCGATTCCCACTGGGAGTACTCGCGAAGGCAATAAGCCGTGCACGAAGGAAAGGAAGAGCATACTCGTCGCAAGCTTGCTTGGGTAAGAGTATGGTCTTCCTTTTATGAGTATAGGGCGCTAGCCCGCGGGACAAGTGCGAGGCACGAGCACTTGTACTGCACGGCTTATGCCTGAAAAATGAAGCAATGCAAAAAAATGCCTGTAACCAATGAAATCTCTATGGTACAGGCTATTCATCTAAAGATCCATCAAAATACTTTGACAATGTTGGGACACTTTCGACCCTTTCCCATTTTGCAATTGCTTGTCTAGAAACTTGACAACATTCTGCCATATCCTCCTGTGAAAGATGTTTTTCTTTTATCAACATATACAAGTTATTTGCTAAATCCATTGCATCACCTCCTTCATTTATTGTCTTTATTATATAACCTCTCATTGACTTTATCTAGCAAGTGCAATGTACAAAATCCACAACCAAAAGTTGCTTATTTTTCATTAACTACATTCATTATATAACCTAATGACACCTTTTTATTTCGATTTCACTTACTTTTCCCTTCATAACCACGCTATATCAATACCATTTACAAAACCTTATGTTATTGCTATAATTTATGTAGATTTTACACATTTGAATAGGAGGACCAAGATGAAACCAAAACTTATTTCTCTACTTTTTTTAAGTGTAGCATTGTTTTGTTTAACCGGATGTGAATGCAAACATGTGTGGAGTGATGCAACATGCGCCACACCAAAAACTTGTTCTCAATGTAACATAACGGAAGGCTCTACATTAGATCACGTTTGGTTAGATGCAACCTGTACCACTCCCGTAACCTGCGAAAACTGCAAACAAACGGCTGGCAATGAGTTAGGACATGAGTGGCAAAAAGCAACTTGTACCAAATCCAAAATCTGTTCCCGATGCCAAACGGAAGAAGGTGTCTCTTTAGGTCACCAATGGAAAAAGGCAACCTGTACTAAACCTAAAACTTGTAAAGTATGTAAAAAAACAAAAGGAAAAAAATTGGGGCATAATTGGAAAGCAGCAACTACTAGCAATCCAAAAACATGTAAAAGATGCAAGAAGCAAACAGGAAATGTATTAAAACAAAACACTTCAAATCCCGAAAATAGTGAAGAAAATAATTCTTCCACTGCAGAAGATAATATTCGAAAATGCCGTGTATGCTCTTCTGAAGCTTATTCATCAGGTAGTGTGCAGTACTATTACTGCTACGGGCATAAATGCAATGCTCCTAGTTGTTCTCAACAAAAGCAAAGTGGCCAAAATTATTGTCCTATTCACATTAGAGAATATAATCCAGCGTATTAACATTCTATATCTTTGTGTTAAAAATAAGGATTGGGAAGTTTCCAATCCTTATTTTTAACCTAATACTATTTATTTTCCTTCTGGGCCTCCTCAAACTTGCGTTTTGCTTTCTCGAACGTATTTCTAGCTCACATTTCGCACAGCTTATCATTACAATACCGGTGGAACTGGAGGCATTACATTTCCCAAAATATCTTTTAGTTCTTCCACTTTTTGCGCTTGAACCCAATCAGACATCCCCGCTTTCCACACTAAGCTGTTTTCGCTAAACTGCCCCTTTGAAGCCATCTGTTTAAGAGTGTTCAGATCATATGGGCCCGTCACCTGCCCATCTACCACTACGCTATATGCCACAACTGGCACTGGAGGCGGTGTAACTCCCCCCTGAATGGGCTGATTAATTCCCGACATCATCTCATTCATTGAGCCTGCAATATTTTGTCCGACTGCACCTCCAACTGCCATACTAGCCATCATAGCAGCCATATTAAAACCATCTCCGCCACCTGACAAATTAATATCTCCAGCTCCATTTGCCCCCATTTGACCTAAGGCATTCGCACCTGCAACACCAACCTCTGCTTGCTTTTCAACCTGAAAAGCACCGATATTCGCTGTCTGTGTTTGTTTATGCTGTGCATACTGTACCTCTTCTCTTTGCATTCTTAACACTTCTTCATAGTTTTCTGCTTCAATACGCTGTTTGTCTGCTATATCTTTTATTTTTGCCTCTGTCTCTGCTTTTACCGTCGCACTCGCCACATCCTTAGTTACGCTCATAAGTTGCTGATACCCTTCACTTGACTTATCAATTTCTATCGCTCCAATATCCACACCAGAAACAACATCACCAAATGTTTCTTGTAACCTTTCCCCTATCGCAAATTCAACGACATCATTTATCTGAGCCATCTTTGTCTCAATTTGAACAAGAGGAATATCATTCGCTGCTGGAGCATTAGCAACCACATCCTTAACATATCGATTTACTGCATCTCTGATTTGCCTTTGGAAATCACCCAAATCAAAACTATCTAATCTATGTAATTTAATAAACTCCTTATAGTCTTTAATCCTGAAACTAATTGTTCCTCTTACAGCAAGTGGAACTCCAAAATCTGAAAACCGAGGATCATAAACATCAAAAAATGGAACTCCAAACTTGACTTGCACAATCTTGGCAAGATTAATAAAATATATCTCTGCCTGAAAAGGTGTCCCACCTTGATATGCCAATCCAACAATCTCTGCTAATACCGGAAAGTTCTCAGTTTTAATAATCTGGTCAAATGGTCCCACAATATAATCCTGCATTACACCATTTTTCTGCTTATAAACAAAAACTGCTACTTCTCCATCTTTTACTCTTAATGATGAACCCCATCGAATTGCATTTTCTTTCTCATTACTTCCCGCTTGAGAACCAGCTGGGTGCCATTTCCAAATCAAATATGAATGTTCATCGCATCGTATATCATCCATGAATCCGTTAGTTTTTATCTTATTGAATAATCCCATGTCAACACTTCCTTTCACAACGTCTAATCCTCTAATAGTTTTTGCATTCCATTATAAATTGCACCATCTTCCAGTTTCATTAATTCATCCATTGTAGCAGTTGGCATTTCTTTAGTACTAGAATAACCGCCATAAACGGATGTAATAATTACAGATTTTCCAACTGCATCCTTAAAATAGTTTTCATTCACAATCGGAACCGCGTGCATCATTATCAGCCATGTATTTCCTTCTTTATCTATCACATAACCTAATATTGTTTTTGTTCCATCAGCTTCTAACAATTCCGTCTTATCAAGAATACCTTCTATGTATATTTTAGTACCACCTAATCCATTTTCAGAAGCAGGCGAATTATACTCCGAAAACTTCGCCTCTTTATATCCTTCTACAAAACTTGAAATATCCTCTTCTTTAACAGTACTGTATTCAGAATTATCACCCTCTTTATCTTCAGATGATTGTTCATTTGAAGAGCTTGCCTGAGTTCCATTGCTAGCTTTTTCAATAACTCCAAGCATTTCTTTTTGCTTTTTTTCCCAATATTCTGAACGTTCTTCTGACAGCTGTTCATCAAATGTAATTGTATATGCCTTATTACGTGCATCATCAAAGTTACCATTTGCTATATCTTCTTCAATTTGTTCTACAATATACTCTAGTTGCATCTCCCTTGCTTCAATCTTGCTATCTTTCGATGGTCCTGGGAGTAGAAGGCATATCAAAATAATCAGCAGCGGAATGCCTATCAAAGAACCAATAAGCATAGGCAATTTTCTCTTTGCCCTTTTTATTTTATTAATGGTCTGAATATAAATATTTTCAATATTAGCAAAATCTGCAGTATTACCAAATGTCAATTTAGCCTTCTCATATGCTTGTTCAAATTTCGCCCACCATGCATCAGATACAGCTCTTTGCGATGCCGTTATCACCCCCTGATTACCGAGACCATACAATTTGGAATCAATATTTGATGACGCAAGTATCATAAACTCAAAAATATCCTCTTTACTATTTGGTATCGAAAAGCTTCTAATCAATCCGATTTTTTGTTCATCTGTTTTTGACAACTGACCATCACTTCCATATATTTTCCCAATAACAGAATGTGATTTCTTACTTTCTCTTGTTAATTCAATTTGTTCCAGCTTTGAAGCAAATTCACTGACTGAATTTGAAGATTTAGTTCCTCTCAACTCGTAACCACACGCCGGGCAGTTAACAACAAAAGACTCCAAAACTTCCCCACAACTAGGGCATTTATGCAATTCTCCTTCATATACAGTCTTACGATGTGTGTTTCCATCACCCTGATTTACTATAGTTATTTGTCCACCACAGCATGAGCAAAACTTAGCATTGTCATCAACTTTTTCTCCACAATTTGTACAAAACGCCATATCCAATCTCTCCTTTATATCATTTTTGTACGATTAAAACTATTGGTAAGGCACTTCTACTCAATATCCACTTTCACTGCATCACAAATATCTCCAATATTACAATCTAGATAATCGCATATACGTAAAAGGACAGAAAGGGCTACTTCTTCATTACGCCTTAATTTTGTCATTGTTCCCGTTGCAATCTTTAAATCTTTTCTAAGCATAGCTTGCGATATATCTCTCTCAACAAGTAATATCCACAACTTTTTATAGCTCATTCTCATTTTACGTACCTCCATAATATTCACACTTATTATAATGTATTTTTCACCATCTTGTCAAGCATTATCCTCATCTTCATCGATATAAATCGCAACTTCTTGCGAATTATTATCCCATCTTCTCATTTTATATCATTTTTCATATTCTTCACGACTATAGAAAATTTATCAATTGATCACAGCATAACAAGGTCCATGAAAGGACTCCGTATTTCTTCTCAGCTCCTATTATTTTGACTTAATTAATATTAGCACTATAGATATTTGCTAAAAGAGAACATCTTGTGAAAAAACAAAGAAAATGCTAAAATGTACACATAAGATTATTTTTTTACAAAGACATACGCTACAACAGTTATACAGCAATTGTGGAGGTCACATGGGAATACTTAGTATAGAGATAAAAAATTTCAAGTCACTAAAAAATGTTTACTTTGATTTTTCTACTAAATATGATGCTTTTTGCATATTAGGAGAGAATGGTGCTGGAAAATCAAACTTTTTGGATTCCATTAAATATTTCTATGAAAAACTAACATCCAAAGAGTGTTTTGGTGATAATGTATTAGATAAAGTTAATACATATTCACAAAAAATGCAAATCGAGGTAGTATATGACTTAAGCCAATTATACAAAATCAGCTCTAATTCCTACTTGGATGATATGATTGAACTACTTGAAAACTACACAAAAGATTCAAAAATTGCTATTAAACTAGTTCAATATCGTTCTGGAGAACTCAAGTGGTTTCCTGATAATTACAAAGTTCGACATGCCTTGAGTAAAATTTTCCCCCTGTATATGATTGATACTAGATTCATTTCTCTACAAGAATGGTCGCAACTATGGGAAGTAATGGCTGAATTAGGAATAAGTAAATCCGAAAAAAAAGATGAGCAAATCAACCAGCTTTTGGACAAATGTTTCGAAGATATTTACAAAGAAAAATATGCAAAATCAATGGGGCGAATTCAGGAAATTCTGTCTAATGAACAAATCTATATAAATCATAAAGATTACAAGGCAAAATTTATGAACGCTCTTCAATTCCGCTTAGGTGGTAATGAGTTTATGCATAATGGTAATAATCTCCATTATAATTCCGACGGAGTAAACTCATTAAAATATACAAAGCTGTTTTTACATTTGATTTCATCACTAGCTGAAACTGGATGGAAAAATCCGCTAATTATTCTTGATGAGCCCGAAATCGGCCTACATATGAGTTACATTGATGAATTAGTAGAATGCATAAGTACAGTAAAAAGTAAACGCATAAATATTGCATTTTCTACTCATTCCACTTATTTAGTTGCAAAACTGATAAAAAACGACCTGGAAATATGTGTTGACCGAGTATTCAATCGTAATGATTACTCTTATATTGAGCGAATGCGTGATATAGTAGATGATGCAGATAAGAATATAATCAGTACACGAGAAACTGAATGCTACTTTGCGAAGGGCATAGTTTTTGTTGAAGGAAAAACAGAGTTTCAAGTTTTTCAAAATCCAAGAATTCAAGAACTGTTTCCCCAATTAAAGCAACTGCATTTTTATCAATCGTCCGATGGTGCTTGTATGAAAATTATCGATCCAAGTAATGCCAAATACACTGTACCATACTTAATCATTTCAGACATGGACAAAATACTAAAATATAGCAACAAACACTTTCATATAAAAAAAGATGCCTCTATCAATCCCTTATACATGAAAAAAATTTCTCAAGCAGAGAAATACATGTATTATCATTTTAAAGGAAACAAAAGCCGAACATATGGAATGCGAAAAAAAGTCCTTAAGATCTTGCAGGAAAAAGAATTCATTATAAATAGTTCCCAATATTGGCTTGATAGTACAGACTTCCATTATTTGCTTTCTTCTATTAAACAATATTGCTATGAATATCGCGTATATCCGGTTCAAACAACCATAGAAGGATGTCTCATTAATTCAAATAACCTAGATTATTTTGCCAATTGGTACGTTGAAAAATTTCCAAATAACGCAGTCAAGTTGCAAAACGAATTACAAAACTCTATACCTAATAACTTAACTTGTAAAACGCTTTTCTTCAGACTAATCGCAAATGGAAAAACTGATTTTTTATTGACCAAAACAGAATCCAAGGACCAACATATCTTACCAAACAATTTAGTTGATGCGGTTGATGCATTAAACATCGGGAAAAAAACAAATGGATGGATAAAAGAATATTTACAATATATTTTTTCAAACGCAATTGATTCCTGTAATGATCTTATTGCAAAAAAAAGAAAATTTGCAAAATTATTTCCCGAATTGAATGCCATTTTACAAATCCTTTGTACTATGGTAGAATAAACTTGATGAGTAGAAAGCAAATTTAAGTTTTTACTTAGATTCCCTTGATGTCACTGTAAAATTTGTCCGACAAACAGATTTTTATTGTAAAGCCAAGGTGAAAGTCATTACATTTGTCCCGTGTCGCCCTATTATTAAATAGTGTCGCACGTATAATTCGCAATGCGAGATATGAGAAGTACTCATCAACAGGGCCTTCTTTTAACGATAAGAAGGCTCTTTTTTGAAGGAGTGTCAGAATGAGAATTTGGAAAATAGAAAACAAAGATATGCTTTATGAAAAGATTCTTGAAACTACATCTAAAAAACTTGAACTTGCACTACGCAAGGAAAATAAACAAAAATATTATGGGACTACATTCGAAATTCCCAAAAAAAATGGCAGCAGAACTCTTTGTTGTGTTGAAAAAGACAACCTCTTGTTCCGCTTACAGCGGAATTTGACAGAAAACTTTCTAAATAATATCATGCTATCCGATGCTGCATATGGTTTTATCAAAGGATACAATTATTTGGATTTTCTCAATGAACATACTAGTTTTCACGGTAACAAATATTTTTTACGATTAGATATAAAATCCTTTTTCGATACCATTAACGAAAAACACATCAAAGAAGTTTTAAACTACTACATTTCTGATGAGTGTAAATCAAAGTCAGTTATTCTGAATAAAATTGTAGATATTTTATTATATGAGGGAACCGTCATTCAAGGGGCTCCTTCTTCTCCTGCTATATCCAATGTTATATTTCGCCAAATCGACATACGAATTCAAAAATATTGTAGTAAGTGTGGTGTTGATTACAGTAGATATGCTGATGATATGTTGTTTTCTTCCCCAAATAATACTATTCATCACTCTAGATTTATTTCTGGAATCACACATATTTTATCCACACATGGATTTCGTATTAACTACAGAAAAACGATTAAGGCTAAAAATGAAATTTCTTTAGGAGGATATGTTATCTCCACAGATATTAGACTTTCTCGCAAAAAACTAGAAAATCTAAAGAGAATCCTATATTTCTTAGACCACAATAAATTTGTTGATTCTGAAGATTATTTTAAACAACTGACAAATAAAATCAAAGATGAACATGAAACACAGAAATTCGAAAGTAAATTCCAGCTAGAAAACTACCTTGCAGGTTATAGAGCTTTTCTTATCTCTGTAAAAAAATACTCCAAAAGCGACCGTTACAAATCTCAACTTGAGAAAACAATAAGTCGTATTGAGAAAAAAATTGATATTTTAGAAAACAATTCCTAAATAGCAACTTGATAATTTATACTGTGCTACAAACAATAGAAAAAGCACTTGTAATCACAAACATCTCACACGAATATCGTGATTACAAGTGCTTTTGTACCTCCCTTGGACATAACAAAAACACTAACCTTCCAGTTTTCGGTCTACAATTTTCTTCACATCTTTGCCCTCCATGTTATTCATATGATACTGTTCTGGGCGGATTTCTTTAACAACTTTTCTCAATTGTTCCAAATTACTTACCTGAATTGCCAAGTTTGCATAATCTTTCTTCAAGACTTGCAATACATTTTTAACGGCAAATCGCGGCACACCTAGTTTTGAGATAATGACAGACTCTTTGTCCGATACTCCATAATAAATGCATGATGGTAACATTTGAGCATTTTCTGTTTTTAAATCATAACTAATAGTCTGATAGATATTTATGCCCCATGGCATATACGACTTCATCTGACTATTAAGATACTGATTGCATATACTCATAGCAGCATCCATACTTTGATCTTCGCGGCGTATGGTTTCTGCAATATGTTTTACACTGTCTCCATTTACCCAACCTAGAACTAATTTAGCAATACTTTCTGAATCCAGAGAACCTCGTTGAAATATTTCCAACTTTATTTCTGGAATCCGGGCAATCAACTCAATAATCTTTGCAAGTTTCTCAACATTTTGAGTCTTCAGAATAATTTCTGACGCTTTATATTGACTATCACCTTGCTCTTTTAAGTCATTAATAAATGCACCAATCATTGATTTTATTTTGGTATAGCTCACATCACTAATCCCAAGTTCATCAGCTTTTGATACATCTTCCCTTTTCTGAGCATTGATGTGATTTACATATTGTGTTACAAAATTATTCAATTTTCTTTGCGCTTGAACAAATCCTTCCTCTTTGGCTAGACTATGATATAAATAAGAATCATTTAATATTCCTCGTATTTTCGCCACATCCTTAGCATCAATGTCGTAATCGTAACTGACATTTAATATATGATTAATATATTGCATAAGATTTAACAGCGGAGCATTTTTTGATTCCTTTAACACATCATAGTCTAAACTTATTGTCCCATTTCCTGCAAAAAAAGCATTTAATGAAGAAATAACCTTTTTCAAATCTGCCTCAATGTATTTTCTTACAATTTCTTTAGTCTTCTTCTGCGTACTTGAATATGACACTATAACATATCCTTCTTTGTCTTTATAGGCCCTTCCCGCACGTCCAGCTATATTCCAAAATTCTGCATTTGAAAAGTCTTTAGCATTAGCTCCTGTAAAATGAGTCTTATCAAAAATAACTGTATTTATTGGAAAATTCATCCCTTGTGCCAAAGTAGTCGTAGCAAAAATCAACTTCATTTTGTTATTGCGTATCAATTCCTCAATAGTTTCTTTTACCAAACTTGACAATCCTGAATTATGATAACAAATACCATATTTAACGTACTCATACAGTTCATCTTCTTCTCCATGTTCTAATTGTATAATATTTAACGCAGTCTTAATTTCTGGATCATTACTAATATCATCTAACATGCTCTTTTCTACAAAATATTTTTTGGTATAATACGCCAATTTTTTTGAAGACGTAGGACCACCACACAAAACTAAAACATTACCTTCTTGCCCTAAGAAATCATTCAATATGGTACATAATCTGACTTTATTATCTACACTCTCCAAGCCTAATTCTTTTTTCACATCCTGCGGATTATTTCTTAATAATATCTCCACATCTTCCGTTCCCAATTGATTACGTGCCGTTTTATAAAAACGCAAATATGATTCCGTTTTTTTTGAATTTAGCAAATTACATCCAAGATATTGTTTAGTTGGAGTCCACTCAGCAGACAACGCAACCGTATTTTTCTTGGAATCATCCAACCATTCTCCGATTTCTTTTGCATTACTAATAAAGGGACTAAGCAAAAGAAAATTTGCTTCCCTAATTTTATGCTTGACGGTTGCAAGTACCAACTCAAATTTTGAGCCTCGTGACTCGTCCCCAAGATTATGTGCTTCATCAAGAACTACTAATCGAGTATTTTTCACTGCTGAGTGCTCAGAACGAATTAATGCTTCTAATTTTTCTGGTGTGCTAATCAATATATCAACATGCTCTCTACACAATATCTCATCTTCTATTTCGTCCACTTCATAGTACGGAAGCACTGTTTCAATGTTAAACTTAAATGCTTTAAAATCACTCTGTAAATCTCTTTTTACTTGCTCTATCAAAGCATTTGTTGGGACTATATAGCATACGGTAGGTCTAAATTGATTTGTTCTATAGTTATGTAAACAGAACAAAATTTGCATTTCTGCTAATAACGATTTTCCTGCACTAGTAGGCATACCTACAATGATACTTTTCTTCGGTGTTAATACCTCCGCTATGACATCTCGCTGTGACGGAAGTAATGAATATATATAACGACCTGTATCTTTAAAGTTTGTTTCTATAAACTCCCGAATCAATGGGGATTTCTCCGCAATATTCCAAATAGAATTCTCTGCAATTTTCTCATAAGCATATTTTATTAAATGTCCAATAATTTTCACTTCTATTGTATCTGATTGTAACAAATAATAGGCGTTATAAGAATATGTGTCTATAAGTCCTCTGATATCCTGATTTTCTTCCAAATTTATTTTACCGCTAAATAAATAATCCCTAACTAAACTTGTAAGATAAATCAAATTTCCAAAAGCGCCAATACGCAATCCATTGACTACACTCATTTCTTCTTTTTGTAGTTCCTCTTCTTGTGCTTTATCCAACGTTACATTTGCACGTTCAATATATGAATTCAATTGCACCAATCCATCATAATTTCGTATATTACTTAACATCAAAATCATTAAATAATAAGTATCATACTCCAATCGTTGAATAATTTCTGCATTTTCATAAAAACAAATACTCTTTTGAATCTGTTCACACTCACATACCTTCTCTTTTTATACAATATACTGCGCAAAGATCCCAATCAGCAAGGATGCCGCAAGGATCAGACAAATGACCGAAACTATAATTTTGGTAACCTTTTTCAATTTGATTCTCCGCAAATAAACATAATATACTAATTTATATTATAA
>JAZNJZ010000053.1:0-21937 GCA_045578325.1 Eubacterium sp. | reverse complement strand
ATTTTTTCGATAATCTCATTCATGGATTGGAGAATCGCAGTAATGGAAGTGGTCATCTGGCTGGAGGTGATTTCCAAGTGAGACAATGCGTCCATGATACTAGTGGAAGAATTCTGTGTTCCCATGCTCAGATTGCGGATTTCGTCCGCTACTACGGCAAACCCTTTTCCTGCTTCTCCTGCACGTGCGGCCTCGATGGAAGCGTTCAAAGCAAGGAGATTTGTCTGGGATGTAATGCTTTCGATCGTACCGGTTTCTACTTTTACCATTTCAAATTGATTGCGGAATTCTTGCAACAGTTGTTCCACATCTTTGGATAAGTTTTGCATTTCATTTGTGGTGTCAACAACATGCATCAACTCTTCGGAGCTGGATGTTGCGTGAGAAGCCGATTTTTGTGTGATTTCCACGATGTGAGTGGTCAGCTCTGCCACGTTTTCTACCTGTTGGTTAATGTCCTCTGACATTTCTAAGGAAGAGTCGATTTTCTGATTCAGAAGCGTGGTGTTTTCAGCTAATTCCGTCATGCTTTGTACAACGGTGCTGGCACCTTCACGGTTTTCGTCAGATAATTCTCGAATAACGGTCATGCCATCAACGATGGAAGAACTTGCTACTTTAACGGTATCAATCGTGTTGACAACACGTTTTAAATTGCCTTCTACGGAAGAAAGCATCGCACCATCCGACAATTTCAGATGATTAATAGAAAGAATAAATCCGACATAGCAAAGTAATGTGGCCAGTACCTGGATTTCAAAGTCGGTGATGTCGGTAGGTGAATTGATTCCACTCATGTATCGCTTAATAATGGATGCGATAAGTGCTAGCATTGCCAAAATACCGTATCGTACAAAATAAGTTCTATTTTTGTATAATACCATCATACTGGAAAGTGGCAATATGTACATAACGGTAAGCGCCGTATTGGTTGTCATAAGGACAAAGGTATAAAAAATGGTGTATCCAATGGCGATTACTTCACGATAAATAGAAGTTCCGATTCCCTTGACTTTTAGGATGATCAATCCAGCAATAAAAGGTCCCCAGCAAAGAAGCATAAAAACGATGTAGTAGGGAACGGTTCGTAGACCACGAAATACTTCAAGTGTGTATGCAATGGTCAAAACGGTATTAATCAGTGCCCAGACCGCAGCGGCTTTTCGGTTGGCGCTTTGGTCAAAAAATTCTTTGTTGTATTCCATAATAATTCGTCCTTTCTCATAAGTTTTTTCTATGATAAAAGTATACCACAAAAAATGATAAAGGAATAGCATTATTTTGCTGTTTTGACACGAGTATTTTTGTGTGGTATGATAAGGGCAAAGCAAGGCGGTGTCAATACGCAGAAAAGAGGATTGCGATGATTGCAGAATTTGTGAAAGAGGAATATGGAAAAGACTTAGAAACCTGTAGTGAAAAAGAAATATACCGAGCACTTCTTGCCATGACAAATCAGATGGCGGCAGAGAAGAAGACCAATGCGGGAAAGAAAAAGCTGTATTATATCTCGGCTGAGTTTTTGATTGGAAAGCTTTTGAGCAACAATCTCATTAATCTTGGTATTTACGAGGAGATTAAGGAAGAGTTAAAAGCAGCGGGGAAAAAGTTGGCAACCATTGAAGAGATGGAGCCAGAACCATCCCTTGGAAATGGGGGGCTGGGAAGACTGGCGGCTTGTTTTTTGGATTCCATTGCAACTCTTGGGTTACCAGGAGACGGAATTGGATTGAATTACCATTTTGGATTGTTTCGTCAGGTGTTTAAGAAACGTTTGCAAAAGGAAAAACCAAATGAGTGGATTGAGGATGATAGTTGGTTGATTAAGAGTAGCCGAAAATACAAGGTTTCTCTTGGTAAGTATAAGGTTACTTCTACTTTGTATGAGATTTTGGTAACAGGATACAATAATCGCACCAATACCCTTCATTTGTTCGACGTAGATACGGTGGATGAAGGAATAATAAAGAAGGGGATTGATTTTGATAAAGAGGATATCGAGAAAAATCTCACCTTGTTTTTGTATCCGGATGATAGCGACGATGCGGGACGTTTGTTGCGTGTATACCAGCAGTATTTTATGGTGAGCAATGCGGCACAGCTTATACTGGATGAAGCAAAAGAGAGAGGAAGCAATCTCCATGATCTTCATGAGTATGTGGCGATTCAGATCAATGACACCCATCCGTCCATGATTATTCCGGAGATGGTTCGTTTGCTTTCCGCAGAGGGAATCGACATGGATGAGGCCATGGATATTACTACAAAAATCTGTGCCTATACCAATCATACGATTCTATCGGAGGCGCTGGAAAAATGGCCATTGACCTTTATTCAGAAAGTGGCGCCACAGATTGTGCCAATTATCCGAGAATTGGATTTGTGTGTGAAAGATAAATACGAAGATGAGACCGTGCATATCATTGATGAAGAGGAGCGTGTTCATATGGCGCATATGGACATGCACTATGGTCACAGTATAAATGGTGTAGCATATTTGCATACAGAGATTTTGAAAAACAATGAGTTGAATGCATTTTATAAGATTTATCCAGAAAAATTCAACAACAAAACAAACGGGATTACCTTCCGGCGTTGGTTGTTGCATTGCAATAAACCGTTGACGGCATTTTTGGAGGAGACCATCGGGGATGGTTTCAAGAAGGATGCAGGTGAGTTGGAGAAACTTCTAGCCTACCAAGAGGATGAAAAAATCCTTGCTAAGCTTTTGGAAATTAAAGAAGTGAACAAGCACAAGCTGGCAAAATATTTGAAAAGAACCCAAGGTATCAAGCTTAATGAAAATTCCATTTTTGATATTCAGGTAAAGCGATTGCATGAGTACAAACGTCAGCAGCTAAATGCGTTGTATGCCATTCACAAGTATTTGGAAATAAAAGATGGGAAAAAGCCAGATACGCCGATTACGTTGATTTTTGGTGCTAAGGCGGCGCCAGCATACACCATCGCAAAAGATATCATTCATCTGATTCTTTGTTTGCAGAAGATTGTAAATAAAGACAAGGAGGTAAGTCCATATCTGAACATTGTTATGGTGGAGAATTACAATGTGACACTGGCAGAAAAATTGATTCCGGCGTGCGACATCTCAGAGCAGATTTCTCTTGCTTCCAAAGAGGCCAGTGGAACGGGAAATATGAAGTTTATGCTGAATGGTGCTGTGACGTTGGGAACAGAGGATGGTGCCAACGTAGAGATTCATGAACTGGTGGGAGATGAAAATATTTACGTATTTGGTGAGGATAGCGATACGGTAATTGCGCGTTATGAGAGGGGCGATTACTGTTCGAAAGAGTATTACGAGAATAATCCGGATCTGAAGCGTGCGGTGGATTTTATTGTCAGTAAAAAGATGATGAAGACGGGAAAGAAAAAATCCCTGACCAGACTTTACAACGAACTGCTGAACAAGGATTGGTTTATGACTTTCCCGGATTACCAGGATTATATTGTGACAAAAGAGCAGGCATATGAGGATTACAAGGATCGTCAGGCTTGGGCAAAGAAAATGCTGGTAAATATTGCAAAGGCAGGATTCTTTTCTTCGGATCGAACCATTATACAGTACAACGAAGATATTTGGAATTTATAAGAGCAGACGATTGGCGTCAAGGAGTCCCCAACCTTGGTTGCTGTGGGGGAGATGAAGGTCCGTACAACTTTCTTTGAGACGGATTTTCACCTCTTTTGGCGTAAGAGTTGGATATTTGGAAAGAAGGAGAGCGATACTTCCACTGACAACAGGTGTTGCCATGGAGGTACCGCTTTTTTGCGTATATGGCCTTCCACTGGCATATTGGTGGCAGCAACTGGTGACATGGTGGCCGGGAGTGACTACATCTGGTTTTTTGATGCATAGAGAGGTGGGCCCTACGCTGGAGGTGGAATGTTTGCTTGTGTAGCCTACGGTTATGATTTTTCGGCTGTTGCCAGGGGCGCTTATGGTGTGGGAAGTGGGACCTTTATTGCCGGCAGAGGCCACTACCACAAGTCCCATATCCCATAGTTCGTTGACCTTTCGTACAAAGTTGGAAGCTTCGCTAAAACGACTTTCGTCCAGTGCCCCTACGGAAATATTTACGATGCGGATGTTGTAGCGAAAGCGGTTTTCTATGACCCAGTTGATGCCGTCGATGATATGGGATACCATGCCTTCTCCGTAACGATCCAGGATTTTGACCGATATGATTCGAGATTCGGGAGCCATGCCAGTGAACAATCCACGGCTCAGTTTTCCGTTGCCAGCTGCGATACCAGCGACATGGGTTCCGTGGCCGTTGTCATCGTAGGGGAGAGTGCGGTGATGGATGGCATCGTGCCAACCTACGATGCGGTCTCCAAAGTCTGGGTGATTACATATTCCACTGTCTAGAATGGCGATACCGATACGTTGTCCAAGAATTCCACTATTGTGAACCGAAGGGCAGTGGACGATGGGGCGGATGCGATTCATAGAACACCTCTGTGGCGCAATATTTAATCTTATAATATGCCAAATACCTATTTTGGGAACGGGTGCAAATAGAAAACTTGCGATAAGGGTATAATGTGTGTTATACTGATACTAACTATGTTCAGAAACAACTAATGTGAGGAAGCGATTATGAAGAAGGCGACAATACGATTAAATGGTTCTGCTTATATTAATGCGATGGAACTAGAAGAAAGATATAAAGTAACAAATGATGGACTTTGGCTCTCGGTACTTTCCTTGGTAGGAAATCCGGATGGTGTGACGGTGACGCCAGAGGAGGGAGATCCGCAGCTCGTAGCGCTGAATTTGGAAAAGAATTATGAGAAGCGATTGAAGGACAAGCCTACCCAGTATCTTGTCATAGATTTTTGTTATACAGCATCTCATTCTCTTTTTAAGTGGAAGGATCAGGTGTTTACAAAGAATCCAAAGTTTATGGAAAGTAAATTTTATGCAGAACATGCCGATGAAATGGAAAAAATAGATGTATTAAGAGATCCGAGTGTGGATTGGAAACCATATATGGATGCTTACATCAAATTGATTTCCAAGTATTATGATAAGAATCACATCATTCTTGTGAAATCCCGTTGCCCAAAATGGTACGTGACTCATACCCACGTACGTCCACTTTTGAGACAAGACAGGCAAGTATACAATAAGCGAATTAAGCAGTTAGAAGATTATTTTGTTGAGCAGGTGGATCCGTACGTTGTGGATATTTATTCCCACTATTTTGCAAAATACAATGAGAGAAGAGGGTTCCAGATGGCGTTCTATGAAAAACCCTTTTATCATCATGCCAAGAGAATTATTTCCACCATTATTCGGACGCAACCAAAGCAGAGAGTGTTTAATGAGCCGGAGTATTTTATTCGCTTGGGACGGTTTATCAATTACTACAACAACTTGTTTGCCAGAGAGCGAACCCACTTGCTTATGGACGACAGCAAGTTTTTAGATCATTTGGTGTTGCAAGTAGGAAGACCAGTTCTTTTGGAATACGAAACGGATTTTGTAGAGATACAAAAACAGGGATACGGTAGTATAGAAGAAATCTTGGAGAAATACAATTTTAAATTTGCGGAATCTCTGAAAGAATGTCTGAAAGTGGTTCAGGCAGTAGAAGGAGAAGAATTGTATTGTCCCGGTGTGGATTATGCGTTGCTTTTGGAATATGACATGAAGATTACAGAAGATTTTGCAAAGCTGGTTCGTAAGGAAGTGGAGAAACAAAATTGGATTTCTGGCGATGTTTATGTAAATCGTTTTAATTGTATGGAATATTATAATCTTCTGGTGGCAGCCAAGGAGCAGAAGTCAGCCGTGGCTAAGAAACAGATTCTTTCTATCGATGAAAAGATGAAAGGATATTGGAAAACAGCCAAAAGTGAGTGCCCGGATGTGTTCCAAGCATTTGCGGTTGCAATGAATCGATATTATAAGCCGGTTCGTGTTGATGTATGGGGATCTCGAATTACTCATGAAATGTTGACAGAAGACAAGGGGCGTTTTGAGGTCGGCAAGTATGCTTACCGAAATTGTGTGCTTTTTGCATTTGATGATCCGATTCCATATCCAGAATCTAAGTTTGAAGATTTGGCTCTTTTTGGGAAGAAGAAATGGAATATGAAGTATGTAAAAGATGCCATTCAAAAGGATGTACCGGAACAGTTGCGAAAAACGGATTCGGAATGGCTGGTCGTGGACTTTTTTGACCTTGTGTGTGGCGTGGTACAGTATCAGGGTGGTGTATTTACAGCGGATGCGGCTACCCGACGTTTTAAATTTTTTAAAGAAATAAAAGACGATTGTACATCCATAGCCATTAGTGATCTTCTTACAGAGGAAGAAATAAAACAACGACTGAACACGTTTATTGCGTTTGCGCGGGAACGTTATGGAGAAAAAGTGATTCTTGTGCGAGCAGATGTGAAGACTCAATACTTAAACTTCCGACGTGTATTGAAACCGATTCGTGGGCAGAAGGAGTCTACTTTGCTGACAAAGAAGAAGTTTCTCAATAAATGGCAGAAGTATTTTGAAACAAATATGGATTGCTATGTTATTGATTATGCCAAAAAGTACCATGCGGATGATCTTTTTGTGACTGGGGCTTCTATGGTAAGCTATGAGAAAGAATTTTATGAAAAGGGTTACCAGGCGCTGTACGAGATCATGTATGAGGGAAAAACGAAGAAACGCTATGGCAAGAAATCAAAGGAGTAAAAGAATGAAACAGCGGTTGCTAACACGTAAAAAGGAAATTGTATTTGGAGGGATTTTGTTTCTCCAAATACTTACCATATTTATATTCAATCTGACGCAATTGCGCTATATGGCGGATTTTGATTCCAGTTCCGGTATGGCACAGATCGCAGAGATCTGGAAACAAAAAACGTTATTGATCAAGGGCTGGGAATACCAGACTACGGTGGGGTGGGATATTCCACTCATCTTTGCAATTCCACTGTATGGATTGACAAAAAATGTATTTGTTTCCATAGGTATTATGAACAACTTGTTTGTGCTTGGATTTGTAGCGGTGATTTATGATATCTTGAGAAAGAGTGGAATCAAGGTAAAAAATATCTTGCTTACATTGATCTTGTTTTTTACCCCGTATACGTTAGGACAGCTTGGTTATGTGCCAATGCTTTTCGCCTCTACGGCGTCTTACGCAATGAAGGTGATGATCTCATTGTTGCTCATTGACTTGTTTGTGCGTTTTGATGCTGGAAAAACGTGGAAGCGCAATTGGTTGCCCTTGGCATTTTTTGTATTGTTTTCATTCATCTCAGCGGTGTCTTCGGGTGTCTATATGTTGATTTGCGGCATATTGCCGGCGATGCTGTATCTGTTTATTCGAGCGGAATACCATAACAATCTTAAGTTGTTACTGACGAAGTATGCCGTGTTGGTGGGAATCGGCATTGCCACCTTTGGAGTCGGTATCGTGGTGGCTGGTTTGCTCCAGATTACCAACTCGTCTTCGGGGATGATGTTACTAACTGCCAGTAAGGTGACGACCAACGTGTTGGGATGCTTTTCTGGAATATGGGAGTTGTTTGGCGGATTTCGTAGTGAATTTCCTCCAACGATTATGTCGCTGGAAGGCATCGTGTGCTTGTTTTGTATTTTGCTGACGGCATTGTTGTTATTTGTGATTGGTTATTATGTGGTTCGCGTCTTAAAGAGAAAAGAAAAACGCACGATGATTTGCCTTGTATTGTGCATTCAGTTAGTAAATATGTGTGTGTTGCTTGTGACAGATACAACCTATGCAGCACCAAACTTCGAGTGTCGTTACCATATTGTGTCTATGGTGCCAGCGATTTTGTTGACAGGAGCATTTTTCCATGACATGCAATATCGAATCAATGTGCTTTGTTACCGGACATTGCTACTGGCTGTGACCGTGGGGGTTGTTGCTACTAGTGCATTTCAGTTTAATGCGTACCGCAAACAGATGCAAATAAGCAAAGTGGATCAGTTCGAAGAAATTGTGAAAATAGCAAAAGAACAGGATGCAAAGTTGATTTACACGATTTGTCATGATGATTGGTCATTGGCGGATGGACGAATCTTGCGTGTGTGCGATTCGGAGATTGCGGTGGCAACCATTGGTTCTGAGTGGACTGGAATTGGTTGGGGAGGCAGCATCCGACATTTTGAAAACGCAAATTATAAAGGGAAAACCCTTATAATGATAAATGAAGCAGAGGTTGGCCGACTGGACGCAGTATATATGCCGAGATTGAAAGAGGTAGGAACCGTTGCAGGTTACAAATTGTATGTGGCGGAAAAAAATATGATAGACTGTATGACAGGGCTCAATACGTTAGGAAAGAAATCCATTGACTTCCCGTATTCTACCGGAAATGAAATGACGGGAACCATTACGAAGGATGGAATGTTGAAGGCAGATTCCAAAGGTGGTGTGGTGCTGAAAGGATCTCCTATCCTTCCTGTGGAAGGTACGTATGACATGACATTGCACTTCCGTACAAAGAAAGATGCGGTGCCAGGGGCCGTGGTTGGAACGTTCCGCGTGATGGATCAGAATGGGAATGTGCTAGAAAGTCAGGATATTGTGGTAGGAGAAAAGAAGGTATCTGTCACAGGGATTTCCCTTCATGCAGATTCAGGATTGACTCACTATGAAGTAGAGACGATTCCGGAGTCGGGAGTACGGATGGAGAAGATTGTGACAACTAGAAAATGATTAACTGAGGAAAAAAGAGAGGAAACAAAGACAAATGACTTCGAACAAGAAATTTTACGAGTGGATGTTTGTGGCAGTAATCGGTGCATCGTTTTTGGCGTGGCTGATTGGGATTATTGAATTTGGCGCGGAGAGCGAGCAGTACAAGGTGTTCTTTGCCAAATGCGTTGACTTTTATGCAGATACGTTTAATGTAATGGGATATTCGTCTCAGCGTGATGTGTACCACAACATGATGTATACCGGGTTGGGAGAAAAGGCATATCCACCATTGACTTATGTGTTTACGTACATGCTTTCCCGTTTGGTGGGAATGGAAAAGTACTGGGAAGCCAATGATTTTCGTGGAATGTATCATGAACCTAGATTGATGATTGTTCTTATGATTTTTATGGCAATTACAGCGGTTATGGTGTATGAGTTGATTCGCACATGTAAGACCGGTGGAAAAGCAATTAAAATATGTACTGCCATTGCGGTGTTGATATCGGCGCCGATGTTGTATTCCTTTGAGCGTGGAAATACGATTATTTTGACTATGTTTTTTGTGATGTTGTACTTGTTTTATTATGACAGCGATAACAAGGTTATGAAAGAAATCGCCTTGATTTCCCTTGCTGTGGCTGTGGCGTTGAAGATGACTCCGGCAATTTTGGGAATTCTTCTTTTATATAAGAAGCAGTGGAAAGAAGCAGTGCGCGCCGTGTTGTATGGTATTGTGATTGGAATTGTGCCATTTCTCTTCTTTGAAGGTGGATTTGACAACATTCAGCAGATGTTTTTTAACATGCGTGCCAATCTGGTGGCATATACCAGCGCGGAAGGTTGTACGCTTTTGGCGAGTGTGTTGAGTTTCACCAAAAAGGCGAGCAAAGGTTTGCAGCTGACCATGAAGATTACAACATATGTTGTGAGTGGTGCGCTCCTTGTTATGGCGCCGATGTATGAAAAACGCTGGGAACAAATTATGGCAGTGCTTATGGTACTTCTTATCTTACCATCCCATTCGGGATATTATTGCTTGTTGTATCTGATTCCAGCAATGATTGCCTTCTTAAATGATGAGGCACATAAGAAAACAGACGTGATTGTTTTGGTGGCGATTTTGTTTATTATGTACAGCTTCCAGAGTAAGTTGGGAGCAGCTGTGGTAAATTATCATACGGCAATACTGATGCTGTGCATTTTCTTGCTCGTTCGTGGAGTGTTGCAGGTATGTCGATGGGTTGACAATAAAAGAAAACTAGCTTATACTGATTGAATGTGTAAGTAGGGATTTTTTAATAAAGATTTTAAGTGATGAGAACAGGAGGAATAAAAATGAAAGCAGTTTTACTGGCAGGAGGGTTCGGAACGAGAATCAGCGAAGAGAGCTATTTGAAACCAAAACCAATGGTGGAGATTGGTGAAAAACCAATTTTATGGCACATTATGAAGTTGTATTCTCATTATGGAATCCGCGAGTTTGTAATTTGTGCGGGATATAAACAGCATGTGATTAAGGAATGGTTTGCGGATTATTATCTCCATAACAGCGACATCACTTTTGACTATACAGAGGGCGGCGAAATGACCGTTCACAATAACATTGCGGAGCCATGGAAGGTAACCATCGTGGACACTGGTTTGAATACCATGACCGGTGGTCGTGTAAAACGAATTAAAAAGTACATCGGCGATGAGCCATTTTTGCTTACCTATGGTGATGGTGTTAGTGACATAAATATTACAGAATTAATTGAATTTCATAAAAATCAACAAAAAATTGCCACAATGAGCTCGTATAATGTAGGACAGCAGTTTGGTGTATTGGATGTAACAGACGATGGATTGGTTACGGCATTCCGCGAAAAATCCAATGTAGACGGTGGTTTGATCAACATTGGATACATGGTTTTGGAGCCAGCAATCTTTGATTATATTGATGGCGACGATACTGTATTTGAGAAAAAACCATTGGAGCGTCTGGCAGCAGAGGGACAATTGGTTTCTTATAAGCATGATGGGTTCTGGAAATGTATGGACACCCAGCGTGACAAAATGAAACTGGAAGAAATGCTGGCAGAAGGAAATGCACCTTGGAAGGTATGGGAGTAAGTGCAAGCCGCTTGGTAAGGAGGATAATACATGTTGGATTTGACATTTTTTAAAGGGAGAAAAGTTCTTGTAACCGGGCATACCGGTTTTAAAGGAACTTGGATGTGCCGTGCGCTGGTGAATGCCGGTGCCGAAGTGACAGGATATTCTTTGGAAGCGCCAACGAATCCCAATCTGTTTTCTATGGCAGAGTTGGAAGGTAAGATGAATTCTGTGATTGGAGATATCCGTGACATGGACAAGCTGGCCAAGGTGTTTGCAGATGTTCAGCCGGAGATTGTTATTCATTTGGCGGCACAGCCTATCGTAAGAGATTCGTATAAGGATCCGGTATACACCTATGAAACCAATGTTATGGGAACCGTAAATATATGCGAATGTGTACGTCAGAATGCGTGCGTAAAGAGCTTTTTGAATGTGACCACAGATAAGGTTTATGAAAATAAAGAATGGGAGTGGGGATATCGTGAGAATGAGCCGCTGGATGGCTATGATCCATATTCTAATAGTAAGTCCTGTTCTGAGTTGGTGACACACAGCTATAAAAATTCTTTCTTTATCGATGGACGTGTGGCGGTATCTACAGCAAGAGCTGGAAATGTTATCGGTGGTGGTGATTTTGCCAACGATCGTATTATCCCAGATTGTGTTCGTGCTGCGGAGGCGAAGCAGGATATTATTATCCGTAATCCATTTTCCACTCGTCCATATCAGCATGTGTTGGAGCCGGTTATTGCATATCTCATGATCGTGAAGGAACAGTATGAGAACCCAGAACTTCAGGGATACTATAATGTGGGACCAGACGAGACAGACTGTGTAACCACTGGTGATTTGGTAGATATGTTTGTGGAGAAATTCGGAGAAGGATTGAAGTGGATCAACCAGTATGATGGTGGCCCTCACGAGGCGAATTTCTTGAAATTGGATTGTTCTAAGTTGAAGACAACTTTTGGTTGGAAACCAAGATGGACGGTATCCGATGCGTTGGATAAAACAGTAGAATGGACAAAGGCGTATTTTGCTGGAGAAAATGTAGCACAAGTGATGGATCGTCAGATTCAGGAATTTATGAATAAATAGTGTACAAGAAAGGAAATCAGAATTATGTTTGAAAATTGTAATGAACAGCAGGCAAGAGAAAATATCCTTGAATTAGTAAAGGAATATCATGATAAATTTCACAATCAGGAAAAACCATTTAATGAGGGGGATCGTATTCCATATGCCTCTCGTTATTATGGATCCGAGGAGATGGTAAATCTCGTAGATAGTTCTTTGGAATTCTGGCTTACATCCGGAAGATATACCGATCAGTTTGAAAAAGAATTTGCAGAGTATTTGGGAATTAAACATTGTTCTTTGGTAAACTCTGGATCTTCTGCAAACCTTCTTGCGTTTATGGCATTGACATCTCCATTGATGGGTGATAGAAGAATCATGCCTGGTGATGAGGTGATTACAGTAGCAGCTGGATTCCCAACAACCATTGCGCCAATCATCCAGTATGGTGCGATTCCTGTATTTGTTGATATGACAATTCCACAGTACAACATGGATGCATCTCAGTTGGAGGATGCTCTTTCCGATAAGACAAAGGCAATTATGATTGCCCACACGCTTGGTAATCCATGGGATCTTGGTTCCATTAAAGAATTCTGTGACAAACATAATCTCTGGTTGATCGAGGATAACTGTGACGCTTTGGGAAGTAAATATACCATCAATGGCGAGGAGAAATTCACAGGTACTATCGGTGATGTAGGAACATCCAGTTTCTATCCACCACACCACATGACCATGGGAGAAGGTGGAGCAGTCTATACGGACAATCCATTGATTCACAAAGCGGTTCGTTCCCTGAGAGACTGGGGAAGAGATTGTGTATGCCCATCTGGTTGCGATAACTTGTGTGGACATCGTTTTGATAAGCAGTATGGAGAACTTCCACTGGGATACGACCACAAATACGTATATTCACACTTCGGATATAACTTGAAAGCAACGGATATGCAGGCAGCAGTTGGTTGTGCACAGTTGGCAAAATTCCCAACATTTGTAGAGAAGAGAAGATACAACTTCGATCGTCTTCGCGCTGCGTTGGAGGAAGTAGAAGATAAACTGATTCTTCCAGAAGCATGTCCAAACTCAAAACCAAGTTGGTTTGGTTTCTTGCTTACATGCCGTGAAGGTGTAGATAAAAATAAATTGGTTCAGTATATTGAGGATCACGGTGTGCAGACTCGTATGCTTTTTGCCGGAAACATTGTAAAACAGCCATGTTTTGATGAGTTCCGTGCAGAAGGCAAAGGATATCGCGTTGTGGGTGATCTCGCTGTGACAGATCGTATCATGAACGATACATTCTGGCTTGGTGTATATCCAGGTATGACCGATGAGAAGATTGATTATATGGCGAAAGTAATTAAAGAAGGTTTGAAGCAGCAGTAAGCCGCCGGCCGAAAATGGAGAGATAAGATGAAGAAGTTAATCAGTATACTTGTACCGACGTACAATGAAGAAGAAAATGTAGTGCCTTTGAGTGAGGCGATTATCCAGGAGATGACAACAAGTCTGCCACAGTATGATTATGAAATCGTGTTTATTGACAACGATTCTCAGGACAATACAAGGCCATTGCTTCGTGAGCTTTGTAGCAATAATCCGAAAATCAGAGCGGTGTTTAATGCAAAAAACTTTGGGCAGTTCAATTCTCCGTATTATGGTCTCCTTCAGACCAATGGTGATTGTACTATCCTTATGTGTGCGGATTTTCAGGATCCGATTAATATGATTCCGAAGTTCGTTCATGAATGGGAACAAGGATACAAGATTGTTATCGGTATCAAGTCAAAGAGTAAAGAAAATAAACTGATGTACTTCTTGCGTAGTTGTTATTATAAGATGATTAAGAAAATGTCCAGCGTGGAGCAGATTGAGCATTTCACAGGATTTGGTCTGTATGACAGCGAGTTTATCGATGTGCTTCGCGACTTGGATGATCCGACTCCGTTTTTGCGTGGTATCGTAGCGGAGCTTGGATACAAGAGAAAAGATATTGAGTATCAGCAGGAGAAACGTCGTGCCGGCAAGACCCATAACAACTGGTATAGTCTGTACGATGCGGCAATGCTCAGCTTTACCTCTTATACAAAAGTAGGAATGCGAATTGCAACCATCCTGGGATTTATCATGTCGGGATTGAGTATCGTTGTGGCATTGGTATATCTCGTTATGAAGCTGTTGTTCTGGGATCGTTTTGTGGCAGGTATGACGCCGATTTTGCTCGGTATCTTCGTGTTTGGTTCCATCCAGTTGTTCTTTATCGGACTTTTGGGAGAGTATATTATGAATATTAGTTCCCGCGTAACACGTCGTCCGCTTGTTATCGAGCAGGAAAGACTGAATTTTGAAGATAAGGAGAATGAATAATGGAAAAGAAGAATGCCGATACCAGATTGCGTTGGTACTTTTTGATCGGAGCGGCAGTGGGAGTTGTCCTGTTTCTTGTGATTTATGGTTTTCGTGTGTTGAATTTCACATACGATGAGTGGTTGTTGACTGGAAAAGATTTGCAGCAGCACTATCTGGGCTGGAAGTTTTTCCGACGTTCTCCGTGGAGTTTTCCACTAGGAATGCATGATTCCTTTACAAGTCCAGATTCCATCAGTGTATTGTACACCGATTCCATTCCATTGTTTGCCTTGTTGTTTAAACTGATTTCTCCTATTTTACCGGAGACATTTCAGTACTTTGGATTGTTTGGACTTATGTGCTACATTTTAAATGGTGGACTTGCATCTGTATTGGTGGCACGTTTTAATAAGAGTAAGATTATCTGTGGTATGAGCAGTGTGTTCTTTATTATCTCCACACCTGTTTTGCAGAGACTTTTTGGTGTGTTGTCGGAAAACTCCAGACATACATCCTTGGCGGCTCATTTCTTGATTTTGGGTGCGTTGGGAATCTGGTTATACAGAGATCGCTTTAAAAGTTACAAAAAAGATGCCATTGCATGGGCAATTTTGGCAGCACTTTGTGTGTTGATTCAGATGTATATCATTTTCATGGTGGGTGGCATCATGTGTGGCTACCTGTTACAGCATGTATTGGAAAAACGTGACTGGAAAAGAGTGATCATTGATTTTGCCAGCTTTGTAGCAAGTTTTGGCTTTTTCTTCCTGACGGTAGGAGGATTGACAAGTATCCTTTCTTCCGGCGGTTCGGGCTTTGGGTTCTTTTCAGCAAACGTAAATACTTTTATCAATCCTTGGAGATATTCTACGTTCTTTGGAAAGATGAAAACCCAGGAACTTCAGTACGAGGGATTTGCTTATCTTGGTTTGGGAATGCTTGTGATGTGTGCTATTGCATTTGCGTGTATTATCGTGAAGATGATTCGCCTGAAAAAGCAGAAACATCTATGGTTGGCCATTCGTAATAAAGTGATGGCAAAACGTCCAATCGTTATTTCTTTGGGCATTGTGGTTTATGTGTTTACGATACTGGCGTGGTCCAATTTGATTTACATTAATGAAAACATATTCATTGAGGTACATTGGCCAGAGTTTTTGGAAGAATTGCTGGCGATTATTCGTTCTTCGGGACGTTTTATCTGGTGCGTCATGTATATCATTATGCTGGGAGCAATCTTTGTTGTTACAAGAAGTTTTAAGAAACGTTGGCAGTTTATTATCATTGGTGTATGTATGTGCCTTCAGTTGGCAGATCTTCATGTGCCAATCAATCGATTGCAAGCGCAGTATAAAAAGCAACCAGCGGTGAAAGAAGAAGGGCTTGTAGAAAGTGATTTTTGGACGACTACCTTAGGTGACTTTGATAAGATTGTCTATTACCCTTCCGATAGCTATGATGCGACACAGATGTTGCAGATTGGCGCCAAGGTTGCAGAATTTGATCATATTAAGATGAGTAACTTCTATCTGTCACGTTATATGACAAAGGAAGCGAAGAAAGCAAGAGACAAAGAGACGAAGAAGCTTTTTGAATCCGGCGATTTGGATGAGAATACTTTGTATCTTTTGGATTATGCAAAGGCTCATTTGTATAAAGATAACTGTCACATGTATTTTGTGGATAATAAGATCATTGCGGTGAAGAATCCGATTGAAGGGTTGGAGCCGTACGTGGATTTCATGGTAGGTTCGAAAAATCCAGTGGTGGAAATCGGCCTTTCCTATAAAGAACTTGGCAAGTCGTTCCTTCATACGGGATGGCATGATCAGCAGTATGAAGATATCGGGGCATGGACCACCAACAAGAGTCAGCTTCGTATTTATTCGGAAGATGCTAAGAGAGCAAAGATTACCATTGAGTATGATGCTCGCAAGAATAAAAAGGGACTTACGGTTGTGAAGATGAATAACATTGAAATCGGTAGAATTCAGAATGACACGTCCGGTACAGTGACCTTTGAGGCGGATATGAGAATCTGCGAGGATATCAAGAAAGCAAGATATATTAACTGGTTATCTTTTGAGTGCAATGCGGTAAAAGAACCGAAAAAGGCAGGAGAAAATCACGGAAAAGGACTTCGTGTCAAAAAAGTTACAGTGACATATATGCCAGATGAAAAAGAAGAGAAGTAAGTAGATTTGGAGGCAGAAGATGAACGGATTAGGTGCAGAGCTGTGGAAAATCATTGAAACAATGGTGAGAGCAATCTTTGGAGCGGCTTTTAAAGTTTTCAAGGTTGACTTTACGGAGGAGCAGTGGGATAGCTTGTTGCAATTTGTAAAGTTTGGTTTGGTGGGTGTGTGGAATACGGTATTTTCGTATGCGATCAATGCAGGCTCACTGTTAACATTTGAAAAGATGGGAATTTTGAAAGCGCATAGTATGGACATTATTGTTGCCAATGTCATTGCATTTGTGATTAGTGTATTTGTATCCTTTCTGCTTAATAACAAATTTGTATTTACATTGGAAGATGGACAAGAACGTAATTTCTGGAAATCCTTATTAAAAAGTTATCTGTCTTATGGATTCACAGGAATTGTGTTGAATAATGTGTTGTCATTGTTGTGGGTCAATGTGTTTGGAATTTCCAAATACATTGCGCCATTGATTAACTTGATTGCATCCATTCCAATCAATTTCTTTATGAATAAGCTCTGGGCGTTCAAGGCGGAGAAGAACTAAAAAATACTTTTCAAACACGGTAGATTATGGTAAAATGTATATTTGAGATACACAATTTTAAGTGGTTTTGGAGGAATGATCATGGGAATTAGCGTAGTTTTGCTAGCATATAAAGAAGAAGAAAATTTGAGAGTGTTGTTGCCTCAGATTATTGACAATGTGAAAAAAACAGGTGAAGAGTACGAGATTCTTGTTATTGATACAGCAGAGCCTTTGGATAATACAAAGGGTGTATGTGAAGAATTTGGTGCGAGATACATCAATCAGGAAGAGCCCGCATTTGCAGGTGCTTTCAAGACTGGTATTAAGTATGCTGAGAAGGACAAGTTCTTGATTCTCGATAGTGACGGTTCTCACAATCCAAAATACATTCCGTCCATTTATGAGAAATTTACAAAAGAGAATTGTGATGTAGTAATCGGTTCTCGTTATGTAGAAGGTGGAAAGACAAACGATGCTAAGAGCTCTATCGTTATGTCTCACATTTTGAACGGTATGTTCCGTTTCTTCCTTGGCATTAAGGCGAAGGATATTTCAACAGATTATCGTATGTACGAGACGGCACAGCTGAAACAGGTAACTTTGTCATGTCGTAACTATGACGTGCTTCAGGAAGTGCTTTTGATGCTTCGTCTAAATAAGTCAGATAAGAAGTTAAAAATCGGTGAAGTGCCAATTGAGTTTGATAAACGAATTTATGGAGAGTCCAAGAGACAGTTGATTCCATTTATTATGAGTTATATTAAGACATTGTGTAAACTTACCATTATACGTATTAAGGGAAAGCGTTAGGAAGGTATCTGTGATATGTATCCAATGAAATTGTCTTCGGTATATAAGGACTACCTTTGGGGCGGTCATGAGCTGGAGAAGCTTTATGGTAAAGCCGGTGATGGAAATTGCACCGCGGAAAGTTGGGAGTTATGCTGTCATCCAGATGGGGAAAGTGTTGTTAAGAATGGCAGATTTAAAGGCCAGCAGTTGTGTGATATCGTCCGACAACATCCCGAATTTGTATCACCCCATCACAAGTCGGAGGACAGATTTCCGATTTTGATTAAATTTATTGATGCAAAGCAAAATCTTTCCATACAGGTACATCCTTCCGATGAAACTGCTCTTCGTGAGTTAGGAGAGGAAGGAAAGGCGGAGATGTGGTATGTGATTTCCGCTGCACCACGTGCTTTTTTGTACTATGGATTGAGTCAGGAGATTTCGAAAGAAGAACTTCGCAGCAGAATGGAAGATGGTACCATCTGCGAGGTGCTGAATAAAGTAGAGGTTCATGCGGGAGATGTGTTTTTTATCCATCCCGGGACCATACATGCCATCGGGCAAGGTACAGTAATTGCCGAAATTCAGCAAAATTCCAATACCACATTTCGTGTTTATGATTATTTGCGAAAAGATAAGGATGGAAATTATCGTGAGCTTCATCTGGATCGCGGGATTGAAGTAATCGATCGTACACCGATTGTTCCGTCTCAGGTGTTTGACAACAATGAGGTAACACTGAAAAATGGAAAGCTCAGAAGTTTGTTTGAGTGTCAATATTTCAATGTGTTGCGTGCGCAAGTGAGTTCGGGACGGATTAAATTTATGTGCGACAAGAGTACATTCCATTCGTTGCTTGTGGTTCGTGGTGAAGGATTTTTGGAGTGTAAAGGAAATCGATATGAATTCAAAGCAGGAGATAGTATTTTTATTCCAGCAGGCTTTGGAGAATATTATATACATGGCAACAATGAGATTTTAATATCAAAGTTATAACAGCGTGTGTGAAGCATACGCAGAAACGAGGGAAAAAATGAAAGTAACAGCAATGATCATGGCTGGTGGCCGTGGAGAGAGATTTTGGCCAAAGAGCCGTAAAAATTTACCGAAGCAGTTTTTGAGTCTGACCGACGATGGTGTAACGATGATTCAGCATACCGTGAAAAGAATTCTTCCATTGGTAGATATGGAGGATATTTATATTGTTACCAATCGTGATTATAAAAAACTTGCTATGGAGCAGCTTCCAGAGATTCCAGAGGAGAATATTCTTTGCGAGCCAGTAGGAAGAAATACCGCACCATGTGTAGGATTGGCAGCGATGCACATCAATAAAAAATATGAAGATGCGCTGATGATCGTACTTCCTTCGGATCACTTAATTAAGTATAATTCCATGTTTGTAAATGTATTGAAAGATGCATGTGAAGTGGCAGAGAAGGGCGAAAATCTGACGACCATTGGTATTACGCCAAATTATCCAGAGACAGGATATGGTTACATCAAGTTCGATCCGGATCAGAGCGAGAGCCGTGCATATGGCGTTGAGTGCTTTGTAGAGAAACCGGATTTGAACACAGCAAAGCAGTATCTTGCAGATGAGTCCTATCTTTGGAATAGTGGTATGTTTGTGTGGAAGATTTCTACCATTTTGAAAAACATGGAGAAATTTATGCCAGGTACGTATGAGAGACTTTTGACCATCAAAGAAGCCATTGGCACAGATGAGCAGGAAACTGTGTTGGAGGCAGAATTTGAGAAGATGGATTCGGAGTCCATTGACTACGGTATTATGGAAAAAGCAGATAACATCTTTGTTCTTCCAGGAACCTTTGGCTGGGATGATGTAGGATCTTGGCTTGCTGTAGGAAGAATCCGTTCCACCAATGAATTTGGTAATACGGTTCAGGGAAATGTTATCACAGTGGAGACAAAGAACTCGATCATTGAAGGATCGGACAAGCTGATCGCAGCAGTTGGTCTGGAGGATATGATTGTGGTGGACACAGAAGATGCGTTGCTTATCTGTGATAAAAACCATGCAGGAGATATTAAAAAGGTACTTGAGAATCTTAGAATTTGCAACAGAAATGAGTACATCTAAGATTATCATATAAATCATGTAATTTTGAAAGGAGAAATCATGAAAAGAGCATTAATTACAGGTATTACAGGTCAGGATGGTTCTTACCTTGCTGAGTTGTTGTTGGAAAAAGGTTACGAAGTTTATGGAATTATGCGCCGTAAGAGCGTTGTAGACTACGGAAACGTAGAGCATATTAAAGACAAATTGAATTTCATCTATGCAGATATGACAGACGTTGTATCTTTGATTCGTGCAATGCGTATCAGCCAGGCAGATGAGGTATATAACCTTGCTGCTCAGTCTTTTGTAGGTACAAGTTGGGAGCAGCCACTTGCTACTGCTGATATCGATGCAATCGGTGTTACAAACATGCTTGAGGCAATTCGTACAGTAAAACCTGAAGCTAGATTCTATCAGGCATCCACAAGTGAGATGTTTGGTTTGGTTCAGGAGATTCCTCAGAAAGAGACTACTCCATTTTATCCACGTTCTCCATACGGAGTTGCAAAATTGTATGGTCACTGGATTACAAAGAACTATCGTGAGAGCTATGATATGTATGCTTGCTCTGGTATTTTGTTCAACCATGAGTCTGAGAGACGTGGTAAAGAGTTCGTTACACGTAAGATTACAGACGCAGTAGCTCGTATCAAACTTGGTGTACAGGATCACTTGGAGCTTGGTAACATGGATTCCAAACGTGACTGGGGTCACTCCAAAGACTACGTTCGTGCTATGTGGCTTATGCTTCAGCAGGACGAAGCAGATGATTATGTAATCGCAACCAATGAGACACGTACAGTACGTGAGTTTGTTGAAATCGCATTCGGTCATGTGGATATGGAAATCGAGTGGAAGGGCGAAGGCGTAGACGAAATCGGTATTGATAAAGCAACTGGTAAGACGGTTGTTAAGATCAACCCACAGTTCTTCCGTCCAGCAGAGGTAGATCTTCTTCTTGGAGATCCAGCTAAGGCAGAGAAGGCACTTGGTTGGCAGAGAGACATTTCTTTCAGCCAGTTAGTTGAGAGAATGATTAAGAATGACTTGGCTTTGGTTGAGAAAGAGATCAAAGTAAAATCTATATAAGAGTAGAAGCTTGATATTGATAAGTTACAGTCCTGACTGGTTTGGGACTGTATACTTGTCTATATTGGTATTTTTGGAGGAAATGATGAAAAAAGCATTGATTATCGGTGGAGCTGGTTTTGTAGGAAAATATTTGGCTGAGTACCTGATGGGGGAATGTGGGTATTCGGTGGTTTCTACCAAAATGAAGAATGAAGTGCTAGATGGTGTGGATTATGAAGTGGTGGATATGAACTTGCTTGTGAAAGAGGAAGTTGAGACTGTTCTTCGTGAATGCAATCCAGATTATATTTTTCATCTTGCAGCACAAAGCTCCGTTGCCGTTTCGTGGTCAAATCCACAGTTGACGGTAGATGTAAACATAAAGGGAACATTGAATTTATTGGATGTATGTAAAGAAAATGAATATAAGGGCAATGTATTGTTGATTGGTTCCGGTGAAGAGTACGGAAGAATTGATCCGGATCAAGTGCCAATTATGGAAGACACGGTATTGCGCCCAGGAAATATATATGCAGCCACAAAAGGGTGCCAAAACATGCTGGGAACCATTTATGCGAAGGCGTATAATCTAAATTTAATTATGGTTCGTGCCTTCAATCATGTGGGGCCGAGACAGTCACCACAGTTTGTAGTGGCAGATTTTTGTAAGCAGGTTGTGGAAGTGGAGAAGGGCTTGCGTGAGCCAGTAATCCACGTAGGAAATCTAAAAGCAAAACGTGATTTTACAGATGTGCGTGATGTGGTTGCGGCTTACGAATGTCTGGTTCGTCAGGGAAAAGCTGGCGAGACATATAATGTCGGAGCTGGAAATGCATATGAGATTCAGGAAATTCTGGATAAGATCATTGAACTTTCTGGTAACGATATTAAAGTAGAAGTGGAAGCAGAGCGTCTTCGTCCGATTGATGTACCAATTATTTCTGCGGATATTACTAAGATAACAGAGCAGACGGATTGGAAGAGAAAGATTAGTTTGGAGCAGACGTTGATGGATACATTAGAGTAT
>JAZNJZ010000052.1:0-15572 GCA_045578325.1 Eubacterium sp. | reverse complement strand
TCGAGCCCTTTGGGACGAATGCAAACGACTTTCCGTGGATATCCGTTTCAATTGTGACGTGGCGGGACTTGTGTTGCAAGATTCATCGGTACGTGGCATTCGACTAAAAGGAAATGGGCAGGAAATCTTGGCGAAACGTACCATTGTGGCCACAGGCGGTAAATCCTATCAGAGTACAGGTTCGGATGGAGCAGGGTATCGATTTGCGAAAGAAAGTGGGCATCGGATTGTGCCCTGTATTCCTGGACTTGTGCCGGTAAATACGGTGGAACAGACGCCGGCAAAGATGCAAGGACTTTCCATGAAAAACGTGGAAATGACCTTTTATCTGGAAAAAAATCAGAAACGAAAAAAGCTCTATCAAGAGTTTGGAGAAATGATGTTTACGCATTTTGGTCTCACTGGACCAATTGTGTTGTCAGCATCGAGTCACATTGGTTCGCAACTTGAAAAAGGAACCGTGGTAGCTGTGCTGGATTGCAAGCCGGCGTTAGATAAAGAGAAATTACACAAGCGTATTGTCAGAGACTTTGAGGGGAATCCCAATGTCAGTCTGAAAAATGCGTTGGGAGCGTTGCTTCCGAAAAGCATGATACCAGTTCTTCTGGAAATGACAAAGATAGATGGAACAAGGCCGGTAAACAGCATTACCAGAGAAGAACGTGACACCATGGTGAATACCATCAAAGGTATGACATTTACCATTGATTCATTGCGAGGATGGAGTGAGGCGATCATTACCCGAGGTGGTGTTAGTGTGTCCCAGGTGAATCCGTCAACCATGGAAAGTAAAGTGGCACAAAATTTGTATTTTGCAGGTGAAGTGTTGGATTTGGATGCTGTCACAGGCGGATTCAATCTTCAGATTGCTTGGTCCACTGGATACTTAGCGGCTGAGAGTGCCGTTGCTAGCTTACAGGAAATAAATTAACAGAAAAGAGGAATAGAGAAATGAACATTGCAATTGATGGACCTGCGGGAGCAGGAAAAAGTTCAATCGCCAAATTGGTGGCAAAAAAATTATCCTACGTGTACATTGATACAGGTGCCATGTATCGTACCATGGCTTTGTATTTTTTGAAACATGGAATCGATACAAAGGACGAAGCTAAAGTGTCCGAGAAATGCGAGGAAATCGACATTAAGATTACGTATGAAAATGGTGAGCAGCAGATTTTCTTGAATGGTGAAAATGTGTCTCAGGAGATACGTCAGGAGCAGGTTGGAAATCAAGCTTCTGTGGTTGCTGCATATGGCAAAATTCGCGAAAAATTGGTGGCGCTTCAGAGAGAAATGGCAGCTAGTACCGATGTGATCATGGATGGAAGAGACATTGGAACCGTTGTGCTTCCAAATGCAGAGGTAAAAGTTTATCTCACAGCAAGCTCGGCAGTGCGTGCCCAGAGACGTTACAAGGAGCTTTGCGAAAAAGGTGTGGATTGTGATATCAAGAAGATAGAGGAAGATATCATTGCAAGAGATGAGCAGGATATGAATCGTGAGATTTCTCCACTTCGACAGGCAGAGGATGCCATTCTTGTGGATTCCTCCGATATGACCATAGATGAAGTGGTTGCTGCAATCTGTGCTTTGGTAAAATAAAAGAAAGGAACGGCGATATGGGAAAAGTAACATTGGCGAAAACAGCAGGGTTTTGCTTTGGAGTAAAGCGTGCTGTGGATATTGTGTATACGGAAGCCGAGAAAGGAAAGCGAGTATATACGCTAGGACCAATTGTTCACAATGAAGAAGTGGTGGCAGATTTGGAGAAAATGGGTGTGTCAGTTATTGATGAGACGGTATTGGAAGATGACGATGTGGAGCTGTCTGGTGCAACCGTTGTGATTCGTGCCCATGGAGTGTCCGAGAATGTGTATGCGCGTTTGGTGGAGAAGCAATGTGAAATCGTGGATGCCACATGCCCTTTTGTACAGAAGATTCATGATATCGTGAGAAAACATGCCAGTGAGGGCTACGATATCGTAATCATTGGAAGCAAAGAGCATCCAGAGGTACAAGGGATTCTTAGTCGCTGTCTTTCTAAGGGGAAAGCTCTTGAAACAGAAGAGGAAATAACCTGTTATGAGCCCGAAAATAAAGAAAAAAAAGTTTGTGTGGTGGCGCAGACGACATTTAATTACAAAAAATTTAAAGATTTAGTTGAAATTCTTTCAAAAAAAGGTTATGATATAATTGCTGTGAATACTATATGCAATGCGACGGCAGAAAGACAAAAAGAAGCGAGTGTTCTTGCTGCTGAGTCAGATGCAATGATTGTCATAGGCGGGAGAAATAGTTCTAATTCTAGAAAATTGTTTGAAATTAGTAAAAATCAGTGTGAAAACACTTTTTTTATACAGACATTGGAGGACTTGGATCTGAGCCAGATTCAATCGTCCAAAAGCCTAGGTATTACTGCGGGGGCATCGACCCCAAAAAACATTATTCAGGAGGTTCTAGAGGCATGTCAGAAGAAAGAAACTTTGAGGAATTATTAGAAGAATTCGAGGAAAAATCAGTAACAATCCATAATAATGCGATTGTAGAAGGGACAGTTATCGGCGTTAAGGATAGTGAAATTATCTTAAATATTGGATATAAAGCAGATGGTATATTGACAAAGAACGAATATAGCAACAATCCGGATGTAGACTTGACAAAAGAAGTTAAAGTAGATGATAAGCTCACTGTAAAAGTACTTAAGGTCAATGATGGTGAGGGGCAGGTTGTTCTTACTTACAAGAGATTGCAGCAGGATAAGATGAACAAAGTGTTCGAAGAGGCAATGGAGAACGGAGAAGTTCTTACAGGTACTGTTATCGCTGCATTGAAGGGTGGTTTGAGCGTAAACTATGGTGAGGGAAGAGTATTTATTCCTGCAAGCCTTGTTTCTGATGTATACGAGAAAGATTTGTCCAAATATGCAGGACAGGAAGTTGAGTTCGTACTTACTGAGGTAAATCCTCGCAAGAGAAGAATTATTGGTGATCGTAGACAGTTGGTTGCTGCTAAGAAAAAAGAAGAGCAGGAAGCACTTCTTGCAAAAATTGAAGTTGGTATGATGATCGAGGGAACCGTAAAGAATCTTACTGATTTCGGTGCATTTATCGATCTTGGCGGAGCAGATGGTCTCTTACATATTTCAGAGATGAGCTGGGGACGTGTAGATGATCCTAAGAAACTCTTCAAAGTTGGAGATGTTGTAAATGTAATGATCAAAGAGATTTCCGGTAGCAAGATTGCTCTTACAATGAAATTGGATTCCAATAACCCATGGACAAATGCTGCTGAGAAGTATGCAAAAGGAAATGTGGTAACAGGAAACGTTGCACGTATGACAGATTTTGGTGCATTCGTAGAGCTTGAGGAAGGAATTGATGCACTTCTTCATGTGTCTCAGATTTCTATTGAGCACGTAGAGAAACCAGCAGACGTTCTTTCTGTTGGACAGGAGATCACAGCTAAGATTGTTGATTTCAACGAGGAATCAAAGAAAATCAGCTTGAGCGTAAAAGCACTTGAGGTTGATAGTCAGAAAGATTCAGATGATGAAGTTGAGGAAGCAGTAGAGGTAGAAGACGCTGAGTAATCACACTACTAGCAATCTGCAAAAAAACAACAAACGACTGCGGTGATGATGATGTTAAACAATTACGAAGATTTTAAAGATGCGTTTTTAACGCTTTCTAAGATTGATTTGAACTCTTATAAAGAGAATCAGATGAAGCGCAGAATTGATAATTTTATTGTGAAAAGTCAGTGTGCGGGGTACGTGGACTTCTTTGAGAAGATTAAGCGTGATAAAGAAACGTATGACATGTTCATTACGTATCTTACCATTAATGTTTCAGAGTTTTACCGGAACCCAGCACAGTGGCACACATTGGAAAATGTGATCATCCCACATTTGTTGGAACGATTTGGAAAGAAGTTGCGTGTTTGGAGTGCGGCATGCTCCACAGGAGATGAGCCGTATTCATTGGCAATGGTGCTAAGTGAATTTTTGCCATTAAGTCAAATCGAAATTATTGCAACAGATCTTGATAAAGAAGTTTTGGCAAAAGCAAAAAAGGGTTGGTATAGTGATAAAAGTATCAAAGGACTTCCAGAGAAGTATGTGAAGCAGTTTTTTGTAAAAGATGCAAGTGGGTTGTTTCACGTATCTGATTCATTGAAACGATGCATTACTTTTAAAGAGCACAATTTGCTAAAGGATCCATATCCAACGGATGTTGATTTGGTTGTATGCAGAAATGTTTTGATTTACTTTACCGATGAGGCAAAGGATGGCATATATCGTGGTATAGCAAATGCGATGAAAAAGGACGGTGTGCTTTTTGTTGGAAGTACAGAACAGATTATTGGTGCAAGCCAGTATGGTTTGGAGTCGTTTCAATCATTTTTTTATAAAAAGCTTTGAGATTTTAAGCCACTCGATTTTTCGGGTGGCTTTAAATAAGGATAGATGTTAGGAGGTTTTGGTTATGGAAAAAGTTATTGTTGCCCTTGACGCAATGGGAGGAGATTATGCACCGGAGCAGACTGTGGCAGGCGCAGTAAATGCAGTGAATTCCAGCGATGAAATTAAGGTTATTTTGGTTGGTAAAGAAAATGCGATAAAGAAAGAATTATCTAAGTATGAATATAATAGTGATTTGATTGAAGTGGTACATGCGTCGGAAGTAATCGACATGGGAGATGTGCCAACGGTTGCGATTAAAGATAAAAAGGATTCTTCTCTTGTGGTGGCAATGAAACTTGTGCGCGAAGGGAAAGCAGATGCTGTGGTTTCTGCGGGAAGTACTGGTGCAATCCTTGTGGGTGGTCAGTTGGTTGTTGGACGACTCAAGGGAATCAAACGTCCTCCATTGGCTCCCTTTGTGCCTACCACAAAGGGATTTTCGTTGTTGATCGACTGTGGTGCAAATGTAGATGCAAGACCAGAACATCTTGTACAATTTGCCCAGATGGGATCCATTTATTATGAAAATGTAATGGGGAAAAAGAATCCTACCGTAGGGCTTCTTAATATTGGAACAGAAGAAGAAAAGGGAAATCAGTTAGTAAAAGATACCAAGCCATTGTTGAAAGAGTGTAAAAATATCAATTACATAGGAAGCATCGAGTCACGTGAGATTGTAAAAGGTGCAGCGGATGTTATCGTATGTGAGGCTTTTGTTGGAAATATCGTGTTGAAATTCTTTGAGGGCTTGGCGTTGACAATGTTTGATTGTTTGAAACAAGGACTTATGTCCAGCCTTCGAACAAAAATTGGTACATTGTTTGTTAAACCAGCGTTGAAAGGATTGAAAAAGACTTTTGATACAAGCAGTCAGGGCGGTGCTCCTTTGCTTGGTTTGAAAGGGTTGGTTGTAAAAGCTCATGGAAATTCCAAGGCAAAGGAAATTGAGATTGCCATCAAGCAGTGTATTTCCTTTAAGAAGCAGAAAATTAATGAAAAAATCAAAGAAAGCATTTGTGAGGAATAAATGAAAGAATTAGTTGCCTTTGAACAGTTAATTGGATATACATTTAGGGAAAAGCGTTTGTTGCAAAATGCGCTGACCCACAGCTCATATGCCAATGAAAAACACTGGAAATATGAAAGAAATAATGAGCGTTTGGAGTTTCTTGGAGATGCTGTGTTGGAGTTAGTAAGTAGTGACTTCATTTTTCACGAGCATGCTCATGATATGGAAGGTGATATGACAAAACTCCGAGCGAGCTTGGTGTGCGAGCGAAGTCTCGCTGCCTCCGCCAGAGAAATTCAGCTTGGAAAGTATATTTATCTTGGAAAAGGTGAGGCTGCCACGGGAGGCGCCGAGAGAGATTCTATTCTGTCGGATGCCTTTGAGGCAGTTATCGGTGCCATTTATCTTGATAGTGGATTGGAAGAAGCCAGAAAATTCATTCTTCGCTTTGTATTGTCAAACATCGAAGAAAAGAAGTTGTTTTATGATAGCAAGACGGCTTTGCAGGAAATGGTTCAAAATAAAGGAAACAATACCATTTTCTATGAACTTGTTTCCCAGACCGGACCAGACCACGCTAAGGTGTTTGAAGTGAATTGCTGCGTGGAAGGGAACGTAGTTGGAACGGGAACCGGCCGATCCAAAAAAGTGGCAGAACAAAATGCAGCGTATGAAGCGATTTTGAAATTACGAAATAATTGATGAATGGAGTTTGTTTATGTATCTGAAAAGTATAGAAGTGCATGGATTTAAATCTTTTGCTAATAAATTGGTATTTGAATTTCATAATGGAATTACAGGTATCGTGGGACCAAATGGTAGTGGAAAGAGTAACGTGGCGGATGCGGTGCGTTGGGTGCTGGGTGAGCAGAGTGCCAAGCAGCTTCGAGGAGCAAGTATGCAGGACGTTATTTTTGCGGGAACCGAGATGCGAAAACCACAGAGTTATGCCTATGTTGCATTGACGATTACCAATGAAGATCATAAATTAAACGTACCATATGAAGAAGTACAGGTGGCTAGACGCGTTTACCGTTCAGGAGAGAGTGAGTATCTCATAAACGGCGCTACATGCCGCCTGAAAGACATTCAGGAATTGTTTTTTGATACCGGTATCGGTAAAGAGGGATATTCCATCATCGGACAGGGTCAGATTGACAAAATTTTGAGTGGAAAACCAGAAGAACGCCGTGAGCTTTTTGATGAGGCGGCAGGTATCGTAAAGTTTAAAAAGAGAAAAGCTACCGCTGAAAAAAATCTGGAGGCAGAGAGTCAGAACTTGTTGCGTGTCAAAGATATTTTGACAGAGTTGGAAAAGCAGGTAGGTCCTTTGGAGAAGCAGTCGGAGAAAGCAAGAGAGTATCTTCGCCTCAAAGAAGAATTAAAAAAATACGAAATCAGCTTATTTATTCAGGATTATGATAGCTATAATGAAGAGCTGACGGAGACGGTAACCAACATTGCCAATGCAGAAAAAGAGTTGGAAGAAGTTAAGAAAAAGCAGGAAAGTACTAAGTCCGAATTTGAACATGTTGAAAATCAGATTAAAGAATTTGATGAGCTGTTAGAGCATAAGAGAAATAAAGTAAATAGCGATCGCTTAAATCTTGCCAATATTGAGGGTGAGATTCGTATTGCCAAGGAAAAGATTTCTTCCCTTTCTCATGGAAAAGAATATTATTCAGAGCGAATGTCCAGTATCGAGGCAGGCATGGAGGAAGCGAAGAAGGAGCGAGATGCATATCTTTCTGACCAGAAGGAATTCACAGAAAATCTTGCCAAAATGCAAAAAGAAGAAGAGAGCAAGCAGGATGAAGAGGTAACCCTTTCACAGAAAATCGCTGAGATGGAGGCCACCATCAATCAGCAAAATGACATTATTATGTCTTCCATGAATAAAACCTCTGAGATTAACGTGGAGCATCAGAAGATTGAGTCCATGATGGAGCAGAATTCCATCCGAAAAGCAGAACTCAATCAGAGAATCTTGTCCAATAAAAGCCAGGTTTCTACTGCTGTGGAAGAAATGCAACGAGAAGAGGCGGCATTAAACGAAATTCGTAAAGCGTTGGATGATGAATATGTAAAGAGAAAAAAACTTTTGAAAAAAGCGGAAGAATGTCGTGGTTCCATCAAAGATGTTCAGCAGGAGATCCAGGAACAGCAGAAAAATTACCATATGAATTCTTCCAAGCTTGCTACATTAAAAAATATTACAGAACGATACGATGGATATGGACAGAGTATTCGCCGTGTCATGGAACAAAAACAGAACAATTCCGGTATTGTCGGTGTTGTAGCAGATATTATTCAGGTAGATAAGAAATACGAAACGGCGGTAGAAACCGCACTTGGTGGAAGTATTCAGAACATCGTAACGGAAGATGAAAAAACGGCGAAAGACATGATCGCTTTCTTGAAAAAGAACCGTTATGGTCGAGCTACCTTCTTGCCGTTGACTACGGTATCCGCGTCTGCTGGGCGCATTAAGTCCGAAGTTCTTTCAGAAAATGGTGTTATCGGATGTGTGTCAGAATTAGTAAATAAAGAAGAGCGTTTTGATGGATTGATTGAATATTTGCTAGGACGTTTTGTGCTGGTAGATACCATTGATAATGCTATGGCATTGGGACGCAAATTTAAGCATACGTTGCGCATTGTAACACTGGAAGGTGAACTTCTCAGTCCTGGTGGTTCCATGTCTGGAGGTGCTTATAAAAATAATAGTAATCTCCTTGGTAGACGTCGTGAAATGGAAAAACTGGAGGAAGAAATCCAGAAGATTAAGAATGCCATGGAGCGTCTGAGAAACAAAGCAGAAAAATTAGAACAGGATGCGGAGAAAGCAGAGAAGAAAGCCAAGGAAAAAGATTCGATTCTGAAAGAGTTGGAATTGAAAGAAAATACAGCCAATATCAAGTATGAGCAGGCAGTTTCTGTGAAAGAGCAGAAAGAAACCGAGTTTAATGCCATTGTAAACGATGGAAAAGAATTGGAAAACCAGAAAAACATACTGGAAGAAACCCTTTCTCGTATCAATGAGCAGTTGGAAGAGAGCAAAGGTAAAAATGAACAGGCGAAGGAAGTGTTGGAGCAGACTTCGGCTGAGATAGAGACGACAAAAGAGGCATTGACAGAGGCCCAGAGCCGTCTGGCAGAGTTGAAATTGGAGATTGTATCCTTTACTCAGAAAAACAGTTTCCTTGTGGAAAATCTGGAAAAGACAGAAAGTCGTCTGAAAGAATTGGAAGAAGAGTACAAGTCCTTGCTGGATGAGCAAAACAATTCCGATACTCAGGTGGAACAGATGAATGCATCCATTACAGAGTATGAGGGAAGAATCGCTGCTTGCAAGGAAGAAATTGCCACATTAGAGCAGGAAATCGAAGAGCATGCCAAGAAGAAAGAGGAATTGATGATTTCTCAGAAAGATTTCTTTGACAAGCGAAATGAGATGATGGAACACAGTGGCGAATTGGATAAGGAATGTTTCCGTCTTAGTTCACGAAAAGAAAAGCTGGAAGAGCAGTTGGAAGGCCGCATTAATTACATGTGGAATGAATATGAGCTGACCTACCACAATGCGAAAGATATGGTTGCTGAGTCTGAGTATACCTATACAAGAATTAAGAGCCTTGTAAATGAAACGAAGGGCAATATTCGTTCTCTTGGTGATGTCAATGTAAATGCCATTGAGGATTATAAGAGCGTTAGCGAGCGATATGAACTTCTGAAGACACAGCATGATGACCTGATTGAATCCGAGGAAGCATTGAAACAGATTATTGCAGAGCTGGATGAGGAAATGCGCAAGCAGTTCAATGAAAAATTTGCTCAGATCAAGAGCCAGTTTGATAAGGTATTCCGTGAGCTTTTCGGTGGTGGTAAAGGTACCGTAGAGCTTGTGGAGGAAGAAGATGTGCTGACAGCTGGAATTCGTATTATCGCACAGCCACCAGGAAAGAAATTGCAGAACATGATGCAGCTTTCTGGTGGAGAGAAGGCGTTGACCGCCATTGCACTGTTGTTTGCGATTCAGAATCTGAAGCCATCTCCATTCTGTCTGTTGGATGAGATTGAGGCAGCATTGGATGACTCCAACGTAAAACGATATGCGAAATATTTGCATAAGCTGACCAAGAACACACAGTTTATCGTTATTACACATCGACAGGGTACTATGTCCGCAGCAGATGCGTTATACGGTATTACCATGCAGGAGAAGGGTGTATCCACACTTGTGTCAGTAAAACTCATTGAGGAGCAGTTGGAGAAAGAGAATAAAGCGAAGAAAGATTGAGAGGGAAAGTAATGAGCGAAAAGAAAGGCTTTTTTAGTAAGTTAAAGAGTGGTCTGAGTAAGACAAGAAATAGCTTTGCGGCAGGAATCGATAATATTTTTTCGGGATTTTCTGAGATTGATGATGACTTTTATGAAGAGTTGGAAGAACAGTTGATCATGGCCGATATCGGTATGGAAAATTCCATGCGCATTATCGAGGAGTTGCAAGCAAAGGTAAAGGCAGAAAAAATCAAAGAAGCGGCTGCGTGCCGTGAGCTTTTGAAAGATACCATCAAAGAGCAGATGAAAGTCCATGACGATGCCTATGATTTTGAAAATAAAAAATCTGTGGTGCTTTTTATCGGTGTCAATGGTGTTGGTAAGACAACCAGTGTTGGAAAGCTGGCGGGTCAGTTAAAAGGCAATGGGAAGAAAGTACTTTTGGCGGCGGCGGATACATTCCGTGCAGGAGCCATTGATCAGTTAAAAGAATGGTCCAGCCGCGCCAGTGTAGATATCATCGCTGGTCAAGAAGGTGCCGATCCAGCAGCCATTGTATATGACGCGGTGGCATCAGCGAAAGCACGTAATACCGATGTTCTTTTGTGTGATACCGCAGGACGTCTTCACAATAAAAAGAATCTTATGGCGGAACTTCATAAGATTTATAAGATTATTGAGAACGAGTATAGTGATGCTCATTTGGAAACCTTTATTGTAGTAGATGGTACCACAGGGCAGAATGCTCTTGTACAGGCAAAGCAGTTTAGCGAAGTGGCGGACATTACCGGTGTTATTTTGACAAAGTTGGATGGTACGGCAAAAGGTGGTATTGCCATTGCGATTCAGTCCGAGTTAAACATTCCAGTGAAGTACATTGGAATTGGAGAAAAAATGGAAGATTTGCAGCGATTTGATGCAGAGGATTTTGTAGACGCATTGTTTGATGTTGCAGAATAGTTCAAATCGTGTTATGATGGGGAGTGCATGAATTTATTATGATGCTACGCTCCGTGGGAGTGAAATGGAAAGAAAGGCAGATGACAACCAAAATGATGACATTGGATAAATTCGAAGAAGCAAGTGAACGAGTCAAGGAAGTAATCCTTCCAACCAATCTGATTTACAGTGAATATTATAGTGCACAGACTGGTGGTAAGGTATATTTTAAGCCAGAGAATATGCAGTATACCGGAGCATATAAAGTACGAGGCGCCTATTATAAGATTAGCACATTGTCCGAAGAGGAACGTGCCAAAGGTCTGATCGCAGCGTCTGCGGGAAACCATGCTCAGGGTGTGGCGTATGCGGCAAAACTTTTTGGTGTGAAAGCAGTAATTGTTATGCCAAATACAACACCATTGATTAAAGTAAATCGTACTAAGAGTTATGGTGCGGAAGTAATCTTACATGGTAGCGTATATGATGATGCCTGCAATCATGCATTGAAGCTTGCAGAGGAGAAAGGATATACCTTTGTTCATCCATTTGATGACGAAGTGGTTGCCACAGGTCAGGGATCCATCGCCATGGAGATATTCAAAGAACTTCCAACGGTGGATATTATCCTAGTTCCAATCGGTGGAGGTGGTCTTGCTTGTGGTGTGTCCACACTGGCAAAGCTTTTGAATCCGAACATTACGGTAATCGGTGTTGAGCCAGCTGGGGCAAACTGTATGCAGGAATCCTTAAAGAAAGGGGAAGTTATATCCCTACCAGGAGTGGATACCATCGCCGACGGTACTGCCGTAAAGACGCCAGGTTCCAATATCTTCCCATACATACAGCAAAATATAGATGATATTATTACCGTAGAAGACCAAGATTTGATTGTGAATTTCTTGGATATGATGGAAAATCACAAAATGGTTGTGGAAAATTCCGGGCTTTTGACTGTGGCAGCATTGAAAAAGCTGGACATCAAAGGAAAGAAAGTGGTATCCATCCTCAGTGGAGGTAATATGGATGTCATTACGATTTCTTCCGTGGTACAACATGGACTTATCGAGAGAGGACGAGTATTTACGGTGTCGGTAGAACTTCCGGATCGTCCAGGTGAGTTGCTTCATGTGGCAGAGATTATTGCGAAAGCACAAGGAAATGTTATTCGTCTGGATCATAACCAGTTTATCAGTATCAACCGAAATGCGGCTGTGGAGCTGACAATCACGATGGAAGCTTTTGGACATGAGCATAAAGAGCAGATTGTACAGGCGCTTCGTGATGCGGGATATGATCCTAAGAATCAGCAACCAACAGCAATTTATCAATAAAAACAGTAACGATTCAGAAGAGTTGATGAATAATAGAACGAGAATGGAAGGAATATTCACAATGGATTACGAACAGAATTTGCTTTTTACTCCAGAGGGAGTAAGAGATATATACGGAGTAGAGTGTGAAAAACGTAGAAAGGTGGAGGCGGATATCCAGCGTATTATGAATTTGTACGGATTTAAGGATATTCAGACACCAACCTTTGAGTTTTTTGATATTTTTAATCGTGAGCGTGGAACGGTGGCAGCGAAAGATATGTTCCAGTTCTTTGATCAGTACAACAATACTTTGGCGCTTCGCCCAGATATTACACCATCCATTGCACGATGTGTGGCAAAATATTATTCGGATGATGAGATGCCAATTCGTCTGTGTTATAGTGGAAGTACCTTTATCCATCGTAGAGGATATCAGGGAAAATTATCTGAGATTTCCCAGATTGGCGCAGAGCTTATGAATGATTCCAGTTCGGATGCAGATGCAGAGATGATCGCGTTGACGGTGGAATGTCTTGCGAAGGCTGGGTTAAAAGAATTTACCGTAGACGTGGGACATGCTGGATTTATCCGTGGTGTCATGGAAGAAGCTGGTTTTTCAGAAGAAGAAATTGATAGCTATAAGAGTCTTCTTGCCAATAAAAACATCTTTGGTGTGGAAGATATGATGGAGAGCAAAGAGCTTTCTGCTGATTTAAAAGAATTGCTGATTAAACTTCCGGATCTTTTCGGTGGAAAAGAGACATTGGAGTATGCGAAGGATAAGGTACATCATCCATTGGCAATCGAGGCATTGGAGCGTTTGGAACGCGTTCAGGAAATTCTGGAGATTTATGGTCTGGAAGAAAGCGTGACATTTGATCTGAGCATGTTGAGTCACTTTAATTATTATACAGGTATTATTTTTAAAGCATATACATATGGAACGGGAGAGGCAATCGTTACGGGAGGTCGTTACGATAATCTCATTGAACAGTTTGGAAAGAAAGCGCCAGCGGTTGGTCTTGCCATCGTATTGGATCAGTTGATGAATGCGTTGCAGAGCCAGAAGGTAGACATTGCGACAGAGACGGATGGTGTGCTTGTGTTGTATCATTCAGCAAACCGCAAAAATGCAATCCATCTTGGTAACAACTACCGCGAGGAAGGACGTCAAGTAATGTTGATGCGCAAAGATGCGGATATGTCTTTGGATGTGTACAAGGCGTATGCGGCAGAAAATGCGATATCACTTGTGGTATATGTAGAAGATGAGAAAACGACGACGATAGATCTGTGAGGTGCGATATGAAATATATAACAATTGCGTTGGCAAAGGGACGACTTGCAAAACAGACACTGGCGCTTTTAGAGCAGACTGGTATCACTTGTGAGGAGATGAAGGATAAAGATACAAGAAAATTGATCTTTGTTAATGAAGAATTAGGTTTGAAATTCTTTCTTTCCAAAACATCCGATGTGCCTACTTATGTAGAATATGGTGCGGCGGACATTGGTGTAGTTGGTAGTGACACCATTTTGGAAGAAGGACGTAAGATACTGGAAGTGCTTGATTTGGGGCTTGGAAAGTGCCGTATGTGTGTGGCAGGACCAGCTTCCGCAAAAGAGCTTTTGCAGAAAAATGAAATTATCCGTGTAGCATCCAAATATCCAAAGATTGCGAAGGACTATTTCTATAACAAAAAGCATCAGACGGTGGAGATTGTGAAGTTGAACGGTTCGGTGGAATTGGCTCCGATTGTTGGACTTTCGGAAGTGATTGTAGATATTGTAGAAACAGGGTCTACCTTGAAGGAGAATGGTCTGGAAGTGTTGGAAGAGATTTGTCCGCTTTCTGCTCGCGTTGTCGTAAATGAGGCAAGTATGAAATTGCAGAGAGAGCGAATCACAAAGATCATTAAGGATTTGAAGCAGGCGCTGAATAACTAGAAAGGTGGTTTCTATGAGACGCATTAAAGTAGATGAGAAATCAATTGAAAATATATTGGAAGATTTGCTGAAACGTAGTCCCAATCAGTATGATGAGTATCAGGATACGGTAAATGAGATTCTGAACGATATCCGCAAAAATGGCGACGAGGCATTGTTTGGCTATACAAAGAAATTTGACAAGGCGGACATTTCGGCAGCAAATATCCTTGTAACAGAGGAAGAAATCAAAGAAGCATATTCTCTTGTAGAGGATTCTTTGATTGAAGTAATGAAAAAATCCATTGAGAATATTCGTGTATTCCATGAAAAACAGCTTCGCAATACGTGGATTGAGACGAGAGAAGACGGTGTTATCTTGGGACAGCGCATCACTCCATTGGAGAGTGTTGGTGTATATGTACCAGGTGGAAAAGCGGCATATCCATCCAGCGTATTGATGAATATCATTCCAGCCAAGGTGGCAGGTGTAGAGCGTATTGTCATGACGACACCACCGGGAGCAGATGGAAAAGTGAATCCAGCAACATTGGTGGCTGCGAATCTTGCGGGAGCAACGGAAGTATATAAAGTAGGTGGTGCGCAGGCAATTGGTGCCCTTGCTTATGGAACCGAGTCCATCAAAAAGGTGGCTAAGATTTGTGGTCCGGGAAACATCTTCGTGGCATTGGCAAAGAAGACGGTATACGGACATGTGAGTATTGACTCCATCGCTGGTCCAAGTGAAATTCTTGTTCTTGCGGATGAGACAGCAAATCCACGTTATGTGGCTGCTGACTTGCTTTCCCAGGCAGAGCACGACGAATTGGCATCCGCGATTTTGGTGACAACCAGTGAGGATTTGGCAATTCAGGTAGAAAAAGAAATCGAAGGATTTTTGCAGACATTAAGCCGTACGGAGATCATTCAGAAATCTTTAGATAATTATGGATATCTTTTGGTGGCAGAGGATATGAATCAGGCCATTGATGTGGCAAATGAGATTGCGTCAGAACATTTGGAAATTTTGACAAAGAACCCATTTGATACCATGACTAGAATCAAAAATGCAGGAGCAATTTTCCTTGGTGAGTACAGTAGTGAGCCACTGGGTGACTATTTTGCTGGACCAAACCACGTGTTGCCAACCAATGGAACAGCGAAGTTTTTCTCTCCGCTGAATGTAGATGATTTTATCAAGAAATCCAGTTTGATTTCTTATTCCAAAGAAGCATTGGAGCCAATCCATAAGGATATCATTCAGTTTGCGGAGGCAGAGCAGTTGACTGCCCACGCCAATTCCATTGCAGTTCGTTTTGAAAAATAGAATTCATTGTGAATAAACCAAAAGAGGGAGCGTCATGAGTCGAACATTGCGTGAACGAACCAATCGTTTTGTGGCTATTTTGTTATCTGTAATATTACTCCTGTGCCTTATGGGTGCAGGAGATATTAGTGATGCTTTCGAATATTATGTTACGACGTTGCAGACCCATACTACAGACAGTGCAGAGCTGGAATGGAAAGAGCAGGAGCCAAAGGTTCTTTGCTGTGTTCCATATCTAGAAAGTAGTTTGCGTGTGCGAAGCATAACAATAGGAAAAGAGCAAGGAGTGCGGACACGACAAGTGGTATATAC
>JAZNJZ010000051.1:0-1660 GCA_045578325.1 Eubacterium sp. | reverse complement strand
GGCCTGGGAACGGCTGGCGATAAACCATTTCGTATGGCAAGCCGAGTTCAACGCCACAAGCACGAACTTCGTCCTTGAACAATTGCTTCAATGGTTCCACCAATTCAAACTGGAGGTCTTCAGGCAGACCACCTACATTGTGGTGCGACTTCACCATCTTGGCAGTCTTTGTACCCGATTCCACGATGTCCGGATAGATTGTACCCTGACCGAGGAAGTCGATACCATCGAGCTTGCGAGCTTCTTCTTCGAATACACGGATGAATTCTGCACCGATAATCTTGCGCTTCTGTTCAGGATCAGCTACACCTTCGAGCAAGCCCAAGAAACGGTCTGTTGCATCTACATACACCAAGTTTGCGCAAAGCTGGTTGCGGAACACTTCCACTACATTTTCAGATTCGCCCTTACGCATCAAGCCATGATTTACGTGAACACAAACGAGGTTATCACCAATAGCCTTCAAAAGGAGAGCGGCTACTACCGAGCTGTCTACACCACCTGAAAGGGCAAGCAACACCTTCTTGTCGCCCACTTGCTGACGGATAAGTTCCACTTGGTCGGCAACAAAGTTCTTCATGTTCCAATTGGCTTCAGCCTTGCATGTGTCAAAAACGAAAGACTTGACTGCTTCCTTGATGGCTTCTTCGTCATTAGCGAACTGAGCGAGCTTGACATCGCAAAGCGCCTTGTCATGACCGGCTGCCATTACAGGGAAACCAGCTTCGTAAATTTCAGGAAGTACGTCGATAGCAACACCGTCGATTACATTGTTAGGGCCACCGTTGATGATGATACCTTTAACATTAGGCAATGCCTTCAACTCAGCAGCGGTAATGTCATGCGGATAAATTTCGCTATACACACCCAACGCACGGATTGCTCTGGCAACCACGGTATTTTCATGGCTACCCAAATCCAGAATAACAATCATGTCTTGTTTCATATTCCTAATTGCTTTTTAAAAGTTATTTTATCCTTTGTTTAAAAAAAGACATGCGGCACTCCAAATCCTATTGGACGCCGCATGTCTTTTCTGAAAAATCAAAAAAACGCAAAGTTTCCTGCTTGCTGACACAACAGCATTTTGTAAGCCAAGCTGTACGATATGCCTTGAATGTGCTGAAAAAGGTTCTGCGTTCCATATATAATATGTATGATTTCTAATTCGGTTGCAAAGATAGTCATTTTTTCGTTTGCTCCGTAAATAAAGAACGATTTTCTAACAACAATTTTTCTTCTTTTTCATCCTTTAATTCGAGCGTTGGGACTTTGGCCTGTCATAACCTTGGCAATTATGTGCTTTGCTTATTCTTTTCCCATAAAAAAAAGCTCTAATTCTCATAAAAAATGATATTTCATGGTTTATGTAGTTAATTTAATGCCGATTTTGTGTGCAAATATTAAAACAATTTCTTATTTTTGCAGTGAAATCTGTTTGAGTAATATGCAGAATGATGCAATGACTTGATTTCACGTGATTAAAAACTTATTATAGAACCTTTAAATTTAAAGAACAATGATTAAAGTAGGTATTAATGGCTTCGGTCGTATCGGCCGTTTCGTATTCCGTGCAGCTCAAACTCGTAACGATATCCAGATTGTAGGTATCAACGACTTGTGCCCAGTAGATTATTTGGCATACATGTTGAAGTACGAT
>JAZNJZ010000050.1:0-10306 GCA_045578325.1 Eubacterium sp. | reverse complement strand
GAGATGTGATTATTGCGTGAAATAGCACTTAATTGTGATGGAAATATACGGAAAAGTATGATATAATGCAGAAAGAAATAGATCTTAAAATTTTCAAGAGCTAGTCTGCTCATATTTTTCCGAAGAACACTTTACGCTATCGCCAACCAATCCACCATTGACATTTTCCCCATTTACCTCTAAAATAAATAAGTAGCGATTTTATCTATATTCAAATTGCTTTAAGTTATAAGAAAATCGGAGGAAAACAATTATGGCAAACAAACCATATTATTTGACGACAGCCATTGCCTATACATCGGGTAAACCACATATTGGTAATACCTATGAAATTGTACTTGCAGACGCAATTGTACGATATAAGAGAAACCAGGGTTATGACGTTCGTTTCCAGACAGGAACCGATGAGCATGGTCAGAAGGTGGAATTAAAGGCGGGAGAAGCTGGCATTACACCAAAAGAATTTGTAGATGATGTGTCCACAGAGATTAAGAGAATTTGGGATCTCATGAATACATCCTATGATAAATTTATCCGTACTACCGATGCGGATCACGAAAAACAGGTTCAGAAAATGTTTAAAAAGCTCTATGATCAGGGCGATATTTACAAAGGACACTACGAGGGTATGTACTGTACTCCTTGTGAGTCTTTCTTTACTCCATCTCAGTTGGTAGATGGAAAATGTCCGGACTGTGGCAGAGATTGTCAGCCGGCAAAGGAAGAAGCCTATTTCTTGAAGTTGAGCAAATATCAGGACAAGTTAATTGACCATATTAATACACATCCGGAGTTTATTCAGCCAGAATCCCGTAAAAATGAGATGATGAACAATTTCCTTTTGCCGGGACTTCAGGATCTTTGTGTATCCCGTACTAGTTTTACATGGGGAATCCCAGTAGACTTTGATCCGGGGCACATTGTATATGTGTGGATGGACGCGCTGAGTAACTACATCACCGGACTTGGATATGACGTGGATGGTAATAGCGATGAGATGTATGCCAAATTCTGGCCAGCAGATCTTCACTTGATCGGAAAAGACATTCTTCGTTTCCATACCATTTACTGGCCAATCATCTTGATGGCACTTGGTGAGCCATTGCCAAAGCAGATTTTCGGACATCCTTGGTTGCTGCAAGGTGACGGAAAGATGAGTAAGAGTAAGGGAAATGTTCTCTATGCCGATGATCTTGTAAATGAATTTGGTGTGGACGCGGTTCGTTATTTCGTACTTCATGAGATGCCATTTGAAAATGATGGTGTCGTAACTTGGGAATTAATGGCAGAGCGTATGAACTCTGATTTGGCAAATACACTTGGAAACTTGGTAAATCGTACTATTTCCATGTCCAATAAATACTTTGATGGAGTTGTAACTGACACAGGAGTTGCGGAAGATGTTGATGATGACTTGAAAGCAGTAATCAACGCGGCACCAGCAAAAGTGGCAGAGAAAATGGAGAAACTTCGTGTAGCGGATGCTATTACGGAAATCTTTACTGTGTTTAAACGTTGTAACAAATATATTGATGAGACCATGCCTTGGGTATTGGCAAAAGAAGAAGAGACAAAACCTCGTCTTGCAACGGTGCTCTACAATTTGATGGATGGTATCCGCGTGGGTGCTACATTGCTTGACTCTTTCATGCCAGAGACTTCCGAGAAGATTTTGGCTCAGATTGTATCGGAGAAGGGCGAGCTGGATACGTTGAAAGCTGGCGATTACAAATCTGGTACAAAGGTAGTGGAGAAGCCAGAGATTCTCTTTGCACGTCTTGACGTAGAAGAGTTTATGAAACATATCAATGAGACATATAAGCAGGCAGCGGATGAAGAAGAGGCAGCACCAGAGGATGTCATTGACATTGAGCCAAAAGAAGAGATTACCTTTGATGACTTTATGAAAATGCAGTTCCAGGTAGGTGAGATTATTGCCTGTGAGGAAGTGAAGAAATCCAAGAAACTTCTTTGCTCTCAGGTTCGCATTGGAAGTCAGGTGAAGCAGATTGTGTCTGGTATTAAGGCACATTACACACCAGAGGAAATGGTGGGCAAGAAAGTTTTGGTTCTTGTAAACTTGAAACCTGCGAAGTTAGCTGGCGTTCTTTCCGAAGGAATGCTTCTTTGTGCAGAAGATGCCGATGGCAATCTGGCGTTGATGACACCAGAGAAACCAATGCCTGCAGGCGCAGAGGTTTGCTAATCTTTTAAATATGGTATTGTATCCCCAACGGCACCAGAGGGCGCAAGTTCTCGGGTTGGTGTCGTTGGGTTTCTGATTATATACCCTGAGCGAAGGGGATAAGGGTAGAAATGGAGAAAGTATAACGATGATATTTGATACGCACAGTCATTACGATGATGAGGCATTTCATGAAGATCGAGATGCACTTTTGACGAGTTTTCCAGAGCGAGGAATCGGAACGGTGGTCACAGTGGGGGCAGATATTGCTACTAGCAAAGCGGCACTGGCGTTGGCTCAAAAATACGACCATGTCTATGCGGCACTTGGTGTGCATCCAAGTGAAACAGGCGATTTAACGGAGGAAGGCTTGGAATGGATTCGTCAGAACGCGTCGGAGAAAAAAGTGTGTGCCATCGGAGAAATTGGCTTGGATTATTATTGGAACGAACCAGAACCGGCAGTGCAGAAAATCTGGTTTGAGAAGCAGATCGCATTGGCAAAAGAAGTGGATCTTCCGATTATTTTTCACAGCAGGGATGCGGCAGAGGAAACCATGAAGATAATACAGGACACAAAAGCCTACGAGTGTGGCGGTGTTATCCATTGTTATTCCTATTCCAAAGAGCTGGCAAAAGAATTTGTGAAAATGGGATATTTCATCGGCGTTGGCGGTGTTGTGACATTTAAAAATGGACGCAAGTTAAAAGAAACGGTAGAGGCCATTCCATTAGAGAAGATTGTCCTTGAGACGGATTGTCCGTATTTGGCTCCTGAGCCAAACCGAGGCAAGCGCAATGATTCTACGAACTTGTTTTATGTGGCAGAAGAAATTGCAAGGTTGAAGGGTATGACAAAAGAGGAAGTTATTGCCATAACCGAAGAAAATGCGAGAAAACTGTACCGCATGGAATAGCCATAGTATGGCATAGATAATAGAAAGGGAAAAAGAGGTGACTTATGGAAAAGCTCAGCAATCCGCAGCAGACCATACAAGTGCTGCAAAAGCATGATTTTAAATTTAAGAAAAAATTTGGACAAAACTTTTTGATTGATCCCCATGTGCTGGATAAGATTGTAGATGCGGCGCAGATTACAAAGGATGATTTTGTGCTGGAGATTGGGCCGGGAATCGGAACATTGACCCAGTATCTTTGTGAAAATGCAAGGCAAGTACTGGCGGTGGAGATTGATAAAAACCTGATTCCGATTTTGCAAGAAACCCTTTCTTCTTATAATAATGTAGATATTTTGCAAGGGGATATCTTGAAGCAGGATATACAGGCGATTGCCAATCAGTACAATGAAGGGAAACCAATTAAAGTGGTGGCGAATCTACCATATTATATTACCACTCCGATTATTATGGAGCTTTTTGAGAGTCATGTACCTCTTGCGAATGTAACGGTTATGGTGCAAAAAGAAGTGGCGGACCGAATGAAAGCGGAGCCGGGAAGCAAGGACTGTGGTGCTCTTTCTCTGGCGGTGCAATATTATGCCGAGCCGTACATTGCAGCATTTGTGCCACCGAATTGCTTTATGCCTCGACCAAATGTAGGTAGTGCGGTAATTCGTCTGGATTGTCTGGCAAAGACCCCAGTGGAAGTGAAAGATGAAAAGTTAATGTTCCGTTTGATCCGGGCGTCCTTTAATCAGCGAAGAAAAACATTGCAAAATGGAATTGCGAATAGCGGCGAGTTGTCTTTCTCCAAGGCGCAGGTGGCTGAGGCATTGGAAAAAGCGGGATTGGACGCAAATGTTCGTGGGGAAAAACTTGGTCTCACAGAGTTTGCGACATTAGCGGATGTCCTGAATGGTTACGAGATAGAATAAGAAAGGTGGACGAAAATATGAGTGAAGAAATCAAAGAAACAATGGCAGATTTTGAGGATGAAATCAATGCATCCTTTAAGAAATTTCGCGAGGGAGATATCATTAAAGGAACGGTTGTGTCTGTGGAGGAGGAAGAAGTTCTTGTGGACCTTCAGTCCTTTTCTCAGGGTGTGATTCCAAGTGGTGAGTACAGTGATGACCCGGATTTCCATGCGATGGACGAGATTAAAGTAGGGGATCTTTTGAGCGTCATGGTTTTATACGAAGATGAAATGGGACGTACTGTTCTTTCTTTAAAGCAGGCGAAAGAAAGTGAAAGCTGGGAGTCATTGGCTGCAGCTTTGGAGGATCGTCGCATCTATGAGGTGCGTGTAAAACAGGTAGTTCCTTCTGGTGTGGTAGCGTACGTTGAGGGGATTCGTGGATTTATTCCTGCGTCTCAGCTGGCGCTTACTTATGTGGAGGAAGATGAGCTGGAACAATATGTTGGAAAAATGTTGAAGGTTCGCGTAATTACAGCGGATGAGGAAGCAAATAAATTGGTGCTTTCCGCAAAAGACGTGGCAAAGGAAGAAGTGGCAAAAGCTCACGAGGCGAAACTGGACGCGCTGCAGAAAGGATATATTACAGAAGGAACCATTACGAGAATTGAATCCTATGGATGTTTTGTGGAGTTTGGAGATGACCTCACAGGATTGGTGCATATTTCTCAGATTTGTAACAAATTCTTGAAGTCACCAAAGGAAGTTGTAAGTCTAGGTATGAAAGTAAAAGTTAAGGTGCTTTCTGTGGAGGATGGAAAAATTCGTTTAAGTATGAAAGAAGCAGAAGACATTGCGCCAGAAGTGGAAGAGGCGGTAAATGAGCAGGAGGAAACTTCCATGGAGTACACCGACGAGGAAGCGACTACGTCTTTGGCAGGACTTTTGAAAGGAATTCAGTTGGACGATTAATTTCGAACGGAGGAACTATGGCATATACGGAGCGGATTAAAAACTTTAAGCGAATACGGGAATACATGCGGGATTTTTATGTGTACGGTTTCAAAACGAGAGACGAGTATGACCGTAAAAGTGCCCGCTCCTATGACAATGAGCGAAGACGGATTGAAAATTATCTGGGCGATTACATGTGCTTTCACCAGGATAATACAGGAAAGCGCATGTTTTTGTCCGTGGATACAAGAACCACGGAAGGCAATCCGTTTTACAAAGCATTTCGGGCAAAGAGCTTTACTGACGGAGATATCAGTTTGCACTTTGCCTTATTTGATATCCTATATTCCCCAGATATTTCCATGAGTCTGGGGGAAATCATGGAAGAAATGGACGAATATTTTTCGGGATTTACCACGCCACTTTTGGTGGATGAATCTACCTTGCGAAAAAAGTTGAATGAGTACCATAAGATGGGGCTGGTACAGAAGGAAAAACAGGGCAAACAAATGTATTATCGCAGAGGAACGGACATGGAGTTGGAACCGTATCAGGATGCAATCCATTTTTTCTCTGAGATAGGTATGTGCGGCGTAGTGGGAAGCTATCTTCTGGAGCGATTGGACCGTTGTGAAAAGGTGTTGGCATACAAGCATCATTACATCACGCAGGCTTTGGATAGTGAGGTTTTGTATAAGCTTTTGCAAGCAATGCAAAGGAAATGTGCTGTGGAAATAAAAAAATATAGTCCTAGAGTAGATAAGGAGACCATACGGAATGTTACACCGCTCCGTATTTTTGTTAGTGCAGAGAATGGTCGTCGCCATTTGCTTGGATTCGATCCAAAACAAAAGGATTTTTGTTCCATTCGTTTGGATTACATACAAGATGTGAAGCAGGGAGAAGAGGACTCTTCTTTTGATTCGTTGCGTAAGGAATTGTCCCAGCTGCAAAAACATATGTGGGGCGTGGTGTGTCATCGGCATGAAAAACTGGAACATGTGGAATTCACCGTTCACATCGGACCGGGAGAGGAGCATATCTGGGGGCGTTTGGAACGGGAAAAACGTTGTGGAAAAGTGGAACGGTTGGATGAACTCACGGCTCGATTTACAGCAGATGTGTACGAGACCAGTGAGATGATTCCTTGGATACGAAGCTATATTTGTCGGATCACTTCTATGAATTTTTCCAATAAAACCATGGAAAATATGTTCCGCGTGGATTTGGAAAGAATGTACCGGATGTACGAGATAGGGGGTGACGACCATGATATTTCATGAGATATATGGCTGTTACTATCAGGCAGTGGCAAAGATCTTGGAGCAGGCTGAGAAAGGAACGCTGACTCGCGAATTCATGCAGCAGACCATTGATACCTATGGATTTTCGGAAAGTGCTTTGACGATCATGCCTGCATTTGAGGAAGAACGTTGGCAATTACTGGACATGGGATCTATGGAAAGTCCGCTGATGAATAAACCTACACTTCCTATATCAAATCTTGAAAGGGAATGGTTGAAAGCGGTGTCGCAGGATCCACGAGCCCATTTGTTTGGAGAAATGCCGAAAATATCCGAAGATGTACAGCCCTTATATACACCAGAAGATGTTGTGGTGTATGACCAGTACGGGGATGGAGATCCCTATGATGATCCTTGCTATATTGAAAATTTCCAGAAATTACTTTCTGCCATTCATAATAAGAAGAAAGTGAAATTGTTGTATGAGAGCGGCAAAGGTCGGGAACTTATCGTATACGGTGTTCCGGCACGATTGGAATACTCAGAAAAGGATGATAAATTCCGTGTGCTTCTCCAAGGTGCGCGTCATATACATATAATCAATGTGGCGCGGGTTCAAGAGGTGGAAGTGTTGGAACAAGGTACGCCTTTTCTGAAAAAAATACAGGAGACAAATTCGGACTTTTTTATTATGGAGCTTTACGATGGGCGGAATGCTTTAGAGCGCGTTATGCTACATTTTGCCCATTTTCAAAAAGAGGCAGAGCGTCTGGATGGCGATCATTATCGCATTAAAATCTTCTATAACAAAGACGACGAAACGGAATTGCTAATTCGGGTATTATCCTTTGGCCCCTTCGTCCGGGTAACCGAACCCGAATCCTTTGTTGAACTTATCAAAGCACGATTGCAAAAACAACGCGCCTGGGACGTTTAGGTGTGTAGATGCAAAAGAAAACAACTTGATGCGTACTTAGTCACGATACAGTATGTTTATATATGTCTTGGTTAGTTAATAGCGTACAATATACAGCTAGTGAATTTCTTTTACGAGACGGGCGAGTGTGTTCCGAACTGTAAAAGAAATTCACTAGCTGTTTTAGTAGGAAATTAAGTATCCAAGACAGTTCGCACCTTTTTTTCCGTGATAATCCCCCTCATCTTTCCTATAATACAATCACAAGGTTGCCTAACGCAGGTGTGTGAAAACACCGCGGTGCGTCAGGAGTACCAAAACGTATGCCGGGAGCTTTGTGACAGAGATGCCGAATGGTAGGCACCACGACTGTTAATCGTGTTATGCAGGTTCGAATCCTGCTCTCAGATGTGAAGAAACATCACCGATATGACATGGTAAATGAAAATGTGACGTGCACTGGCAGGTTGTCTGGCAAATGTCAGACAAAGGGTGGGCGGAATGTACCTGCCTTGTCCGGGGAGGATCCCGTATCATGGTGAAAGTCAGTCAAAGAAACCTACAGGTAGGTTGCCCTTCCGCTGTCTGGAAGATGATACTCAATCCACTGGCCGCAGCTACAGTCTGTGCCAGCGCATTTGTTGCAAAAAGAAAGAGAGGAAAAAGAGATGATAAGAAAAGTAGTGATTCAGGAAAATGAAAGAGGATTGTTAATGAAAAATGGAATGTACATAAAATTATTGGCACCAGGAAAATATTACGAATATGGCGAAAAGGAGATCGAGCTTGTGGATCTTTGTGAGCCATTGGAGTCTGCTACCGTTGTTTTGCCTGTTCTTTTGAAAGACAAAGAAATTCTTTCCCAGACGGTGCAAGTTGAAGTGAAGGACGAAGAAATTTGTTTCCATTATATAGATGGAAACTTTCGGGAGGTGCTTCCGGCGGGGCGATATGTCTTTTGGAATGTGCTTGAACGCCATGAGTTTCAAAAAGTAAGCATTGCGGAGCCAGAAGTGGCACCAGAAGTTCCAGAGTACATATTTCGCCATATCCCAATCAAATACTACACTCGTTTTGATGTGTTAGAATATGAGAAGGGACGGCTCTATTTTGATAATCAGTTCGTTCGTTTGCTGGAACCAGGAGCGTATTATTTCTGGAATGGAAAGACCAGAGTGAAAGTGGATAAAGTAGATACCCGATTGCGACAAATGGATGTTACAGGTCAAGAGATTTTGACTCACGATAAAGTGGCATTGCGTATCAATTTTATTTGCAAATACCGTATCACCGATATGGTGTGCATAGCAAATGACATCGAAGATTACCGAGAGCAACTTCATGTGGCAGCACAGTTGGTTTTGCGTGAGTACGTGGGAAAATATCGTCTGGATGAGATTTTGGAAGATAAGGAAGGGCTTACTCGCTATGCGCTGGAGAAGTTGAAAGCACAGGAAAAAGATTTGTATATTGAGATTGTGGATGCGGGTGTAAAAGACATAATTCTTCCAGGAGAAATCCGGGATATTATGAATACGGTACTGATTGCAGAAAAGCGTGCCCAGGCCAATGTCATTACTCGCCGGGAAGAGGTGGCGTCTACTCGTTCGCTTCTCAACACAGCGCGGCTGATGGAAGAAAATAAAACCCTTTACAAGTTAAAGGAAATGGAATATTTGCAGAAAATCTGCGAAAACGTCGGTAACATTACCGTGGGGGCCAATGAAAATCTGTTGACTCAGTTAGCGCAGATTGTAGGAAAATAAGGAAGGTGAAAATAGTGAAGAAAATAGAAGGAGCTTTTAATGAGGCGATTGTATATACAAATGTGTTGGAGGAAGGGGCAGAGTTGCAGTTGAAGCAACTTTGTGACCAACCTTTTGTAAAAGACTGCAAAATACGGATCATGCCAGATGTTCATGCGGGCGCCGGATGCGTCATTGGATTTACGGCGGATTTAGGAGAAATGGTAATTCCGAATATTGTGGGTGTAGATATCGGATGTGGCATGCTGACGGTGGAACTGGGGAAAGAACCGGTTGATTTTGAAGTGCTGGATCAGGTGATTCGCGCACATGTCCCTTCGGGGAAAAAGGTGCACGAAGGACGCAAAGTGCGTTATCCGGAACTTCAACAGTTGTATTGCTATCGTGGTTTAAAAAATACGAAATGGTTGGAGCGGAGCGTGGGCACGTTGGGTGGCGGTAACCATTTCATTGAGATTGATGTGGATGATGAGGGGAATTCTTATCTTGTCATCCATACGGGTAGCCGAAACTTGGGAAAGCAGGTGGCGGAGTATTATCAGAACCTTGCATATGACTTGCTTTGTGGGAAGGAGGAGCTTTTTGCGGAGAGGGAGCGGATTATAAAAGAGTATAAGGCGGAAGGAAGACGAGCAGAAATCCAACCAGCCATTGAGCGTTTAAAGAAAGAATTCCAGGAGAAAGGAACCGACACGCCAAAAGAGTTGTGTTATCTTACTGGGAAATATCGGCAGCAATATCTGGCAGATATGAAAATTTGTCAGCAGTTTGCAACGAAAAACCGCTTTACTATTGCAGAAACAATTTTGATGCATTTGTATGGAAAAGAGCTGCAGGAGTTTCCCTACTTTGAAACCATTCATAATTATATCGATCATGAAAGTAATATTGTACGCAAGGGTGCCGTGTCTGCTCGCGAGGGAGAAAAACTTTTGATTCCAATTAATATGAGAGATGGAAGTTTGGTTTGCATCGGAAAAGGAAATCCAGAGTGGAATTACTCGGCGCCTCATGGAGCAGGGCGGTTATTTAGTCGAACCAAAGCAAAAGAACTTTTTTCTGTAAGTGACTTCGAAAAACAAATGGAAGGGGTTTTTACGACATCCATCAGTATGGATACGCTGGATGAGTGTCCTATGGCGTATAAGAAAATGGAAGACATTATAAATAATATTACACCGACGGCTGAGATTATAAAAATTATCAAGCCTGTGTATAATTTTAAGGCAGGAGAGTGATTGATGAGATAAATTGTGAGAAATTAACTTTTAAAAAAAGATACAAGCGATTGTATGAAATAGTAAAAAACGGATATAAATAATAAGGAACATTTACTTGGAATAAAATGGGTGGATGTTCCTTTTATTGTAAATACACATACAAACTTTTTTTATTGGAACGATATGTGGAGAAGAAAAAATGAAAAA
>JAZNJZ010000049.1:0-44746 GCA_045578325.1 Eubacterium sp. | reverse complement strand
ATGATGAGACCGCAGCGCGGACGAAGAATGCGTGGCTTGTAGTGGCGGAGGCGCCAGCCTCATTGATGAGACCGCAGCGCGGACGAAGAATGCGTGGCTTGAAGCGACGGAGGAGCCAGCCATAGCGAACGGTGTTCGCATTCAAAAAATTATGAAAGAAAGGAAAGTGTGTAAAACAATGAAAAAAGAATTGGGAAAAAATTATGACCCAAAAGACATTGAAGACCGTCTTTATACGAAATGGGTAAGCAAAAAGTATTTTCACGCAGAAGTAAATCCAGATAAGAAACCATATACCATCGTGATTCCACCACCAAACATTACTGGTCAGCTTCACATGGGACATGCGTTGGACAACACCTTGCAGGATATTATCATTCGATTCAAGAGAATGCAGGGCTTTGAAGCTCTTTGGCTTCCAGGTACAGACCATGCTTCCATCGCTACTGAGGCGAAAATCGTAGAGGCCATGAAAGAAGAAGGAATCTCCAAAGAAGACATCGGAAGAGAGAAATTCTTAGAGCGTGCATGGGATTGGAAAAAGCAGTATGGTGGACGTATCGTATCCCAGTTGAAGAAAATGGGATCTTCCTGTGATTGGGACAGAGAGCGTTTTACTATGGACGAAGGCTGCAATAAAGCAGTAAAAGAAGTATTTGTAAAATTGTACGAAAAAGGTTTGATTTACCGTGGTGAGCGTATCATCAACTGGTGTCCAACCTGCCTCACATCCATTTCCGATGCAGAGGTTGAGTACGAAGATCAGAAAGGACATTTCTGGCATCTTCGCTATCCATTTGCAGATGGAAGCGGTTACATCAATCTGGCTACCACTCGTCCAGAGACACTTTTGGGAGATACTGCGGTAGCAGTTAACCCAAATGATGAGAGATACAAAGATATGATTGGAAAAATGTTGGTACTTCCAATCGTACATCGCGAGATTCCATTGGTTGCGGATGACTACGTAGATATGGAATTTGGAACCGGTGTTGTTAAGATTACACCAGCTCATGATCCGAATGACTTTGAAGTAGGTCTTCGTCATGATCTTCCTATTATAAATGTAATGACAGACGATGCGAAAATCGTAGAGGATTATCCTCAGTATGCGGGCATGGATCGCTACGAAGCAAGAGAGGCTATCGTAAAAGACTTAGAGGCAGAAGGTGCTCTTGTGAAAGTGGAAGATCACGATCATAACGTAGGAACATGTTATCGTTGTGGAACTACGGTAGAGCCTCGTGTAAGTAAACAGTGGTTTGTAAAAATGAAACCTCTTGCTGGGCCGGCTATCGATGCGGTTAAAAATGGCGAGACAAAATTCGTGCCAGATCATTTCAATAAAACATATTTCCACTGGTTGGAGAACATCCGTGACTGGTGTATTTCCAGACAGCTTTGGTGGGGACATCAGATCCCAGCATTTTACTGTGATGACTGTGGTGAGTTGGTAGTTACCAAGGAAAACACATGCAACTGTCCAAAGTGTGGAAAAGAGATGCGTCAGGATCCAGATACTTTGGATACATGGTTTAGTTCTGCGTTGTGGCCATTCTCCACTCTTGGTTGGCCAGATGAGACAGAAGAAATGAAATATTTCTATCCAACCAACACATTGGTTACCGGATATGATATTATCCCATTCTGGGTAATGCGAATGATGTTCAGTGGTATCGAGCAGACTGGACAGGTGCCATTTGACACCGTACTCATTCACGGTTTGGTTCGTGACTCCCAGGGAAGAAAGATGAGTAAATCCCTCGGAAACGGTATCGATCCATTGGAAGTTATCGATAAATATGGTGCAGATGCATTGCGTCTCACATTGGTTACCGGAAATGCACCTGGTAACGACATGCGTTTCTACTGGGAGCGTGTCGAGGCAAGCCGTAACTTCGCCAACAAAGTATGGAATGCGTCTCGTTTTATCATGATGAACTTTGATCAGAACGAGGAGTTGATCAATAAAGAAGTAGATTCATCCCAGTTTACACAGGCAGACAAATGGATCTTGGCAAAATGCAACCAGTTGGCAAAAGATGTTACTGCATTGATGGAGACATTTGACCTTGGTATCGCAGTTCAGAAAATTTATGACTTTATCTGGGAAGAGTTCTGCGATTGGTACATCGAGATGGTAAAACCTCGTTTGTATAATGAAGAGGATGAGACAAAGGCAGCGGCTCTCTATACATTGAAGACTGTGCTTATTGATGCATTGAAACTTCTTCACCCATACATGCCATTTATCACAGAGGAAATTTACTGTACTTTGGTTGGTGATGAGGATGCCTCCATTATGATCGCAGACTGGCCAGTATACGATGAGGCGAAGAACTACGCTGCGGATATGGATGCGGTTGAGCGTATCAAAGAGGCAGTAAAGGGTATCCGAAATGTACGTGGTGAGATGAATGTACCACCAAGCAAAAAGGCAAAAGTAATCGTAGTGACAGAGGATGCAGATGTAAAAGCAATTTTTGAGACCAACAACGTATTCTTTGCAACTCTTGGATTTGCCAGTGAGGTAGTGATTCAGAGCGACAAAACGGGTATCGAGCAGGATGCGGTATCCGTAGTAATTGACAAAGGTACCATTTATATGCCATTTGCAGAGCTTGTAGATGTAGCAAAGGAAATCGAGCGTCTTCAGAAGGAAGAGAAGAAACTCATGGGTGAGTTGAAACGTTCCGAAGGAATGCTGGGTAATCCAAACTTTGTGAATAAAGCACCTGCACAGAAGATTGAGGAAGAGAAAGCGAAGTTGGAAAAATATCAGAGCATGATGGCTCAGGTGAAAGAACGACTGGCGCAGTTGCAGTAAATGAAATAGATGGATATGGAAGTCCCCTTTTGCACAAGTTATGTGTGAGAGGGGACTTCTTTGGTTGCGAAGTATCATAATAAAAAGAACCCTATTGACACAAAAAGAAATTGCGAGTAAGATGATAGAAAAGGGGAGGTGACATGTGATGATGACGGATTTTTCGCGTTGTAAGCCAAGTGGAAAGTATTACACAGGGGCGGAGAGAAAGCTTGGGATTACGATGAAAGGGGAAAACTATATAATAAAGTTTCGCAAGAATTCGCCCCGTGGATTGACGTACAATCATGTATCGGAGTATCTGGGGAGCCATATATTTGATCTTTTGGGAATTGAGACGCAGGAGACTTGGCTTGGTACTTATAAGGGAGAAGAGGTTGTGGTGTTGAAGGACTTTACAACGGAAGATTCCTTTTTTGTTCCATTTAACGATGTGGGGGACAGTTCTCTTGATGTGGACAGAGAACGCGTTCAATATGAATATCAGGATATTATGGATATGCTGGAAGCGAATCGAAAGTTGACTCGGGTAGATGAGACCATAGATGTGTTTTGGGATATGTTTATCATAGATGCTTTTCTAGGGAATTTTGACCGTCATGGAAGCAACTGGGGATTTATTAAGCGTCGTAATCAATACAAGATGGCACCGATTTTTGACAATGGTTCCTGTCTCTTTCCTAAGGTGGTAACAGATGAGCAGTGCATAGACATTTTGGCTTCGGAAGAAGAGATGGAACGGCGAATCTTTCAGTTTCCTACTTCTCAGATTAAGTTGAATGGAAAGAAAAGTTCGTATTATGATGTCATCGCCAGTCATAGATTTCCAGAGTGTGATAAAGCATTGGAACGCATCCTACGAAGAATGGATTTGGATGCTATTGGACGAGTGGTAGAGGAAGTTGGCAGTATGAGCGAAGTGAGAAAGCGATTTATCATGGAGATGTTAGCGATGCGATACGAAAAGCTATTGCGGGAGCCGGCGGAAAGGAGTGAGTCCCATGGGACGAGAGATTAATCGAGATTACCAGCCTCTCAATGAATATACCACGCCTCTTCCATGGGAGCCGGAAGAAACCAATGCGGGGGTCATTAAGGCACTGGGACGATACGGCGAGAAGTACAGTGTGGCGAAGATCGAATATCAGACCTTTTTTAATGAAGAATATCAGTACATCATCACACCATATTGGGATGTGATTGATGGACTAGACTATGATGTGTTTCAGGGGATTCCGGGGATTACCATGGAATTACGACTGGAGAAGTATTATCGGGTCAATATGCAGCCGGTGTTTATCACGGAGCGAAGTCCTTCCCGCAACCGAGAAGATCTGTGGGAGCTGATGGCATCGGTGGGGTTGGATTATTATGATCGTTTTGAATGGTTGATCCGAACGCCGCTTCGATGCGGAAATGATAATCTGATCGTAGAGAGATATCGAGAAGCGGGAGAAGAATATAAGTACGATGGAAGCAAGGGCTTTGCGGAGCAGCTACAGTATGGCGACAAGGTGCTGGTGGCATGTCACGATGCCATCTCTAAGAATCCTTCTGTGTATACGGAACGGCTGCTGAAGATGATTGCTACTGGGGCGGTGGTGACATTTGAAAAGGAAAATCTTGTTATCGACATGGAAAGTCGTAGCAATCTAATGGCGATTATGCGGCAACAGTATTATGCAACACAGTTAATGAAGCTGGCACGACGACAGGAAGGAAGAAAGGAAGCGAAGAAGAGAGGTGTTTATCGTGGTCGTAAGCCCATTGCTGTCGATGAGAACATGCTAAAGAAGGTAAGCACGTTGTTTCGTGAAAAAAAGATTACGGAAGCCCAAGCGATGGAACGGTTAGGAATCGGTTCTCGTTCTACCTTCTATCGGAAAATCAAAGGTGTATAAACAAGGGGAATTTCAACTTGTCAAAAATTGCGATATTTTTTGTGAAAAACAAAGGTTTTCCTCTTGCTTTTTTTGATGAAAATCGGTATCATGTTTCATAGGGTATTAACGAATCGAGAAAAGAGGTAGAACATGATTAATTTTGAAGAAGAATTGAATAAATATGAACCAAGCCTGGATGTAGAACAGGTGGAAAATGTAGTAAATAATAATAATTTGACCGATGTGACAGACATCGTTAGAGAATTGATAACAGAAGCGAAAGGTACCTTGTAATAGAGTTGGAGGAATAAGTAAAAAATGAGATGTCCAAGATGTGATGCAAAAATTGGTGATGAACATGAAGTATGCAGATTTTGCGGACAGAACCTGGCGATTATTTACCATGTGAAAAGAATTTCCAACGCATATTACAACATGGGACTTGAGAAGGCGAAGGTTCGTGATCTGTCGGGAGCTATCTTAGTTTTGAAGAAAAGTCTGCAGTACGACAAAATGAATACAAATGCCCGCAATCTTTTGGGATTGGTATATTGTGAGATGGGTGAAACCGTTGCGGCATTGAATGAGTGGTTGATTAGTAGTCATTTTCAGCCAGAGGAGAACCGTGCGACGTATTATCTCGGGGTGCTTCAGAAAAATCAGACGGCATTGGAGTCCGTAAATCAGACCATTAAGAAATACAATTCGGCACTGAATGCAGCCAAGACAGGAAATGAAGACTTAGCAGTAATTCAGTTGAAGAAAGTAGTGAGCTTAAATCCTAAGTTTGTACGCGCTCATCAGTTGTTGGCGCTTTTATATATGAAGGCGAAGGATTATCCCAAAGCAGCAAAGTGCCTAAAACGAGCACGTCGTATTGATTTTAATAATACAACGACATTACGTTATATGCAGGAAATCGGCGATAAGTTTAGTGACACATCGAAAAATCGAGAAAATACAGTGAAATCTTATCAACAACAAGTGAAAAAAGATCCATTGGAAAATGTGCGTCCAGTTGGGACGTATAAAGAAGAGAAGCGCCACTGGATGCCGGCAATTCAAGTGATCATCGGAGTGATTATTGGATTGGTTGTGAGTCTTGTGTTGATCTATCCTACCATGAAAGGAAACAATCTAGGAAGTAATTCCAGTGATATTGTGGATAGTAAGCAAGAAGTGTCCGTGAAGGAAGCGCAGATTTCCAGCTTGGAAAAAGAAAAAGAGGCCTTGCAGGGGCAAGTTGCAGAATTGCAAAAGAAAATAGAGAATAAAGAGACAGCCAATGCCAAAAAGGTACAGAAGGCCAATAATCTTCTTTTGGCAGTAAAGTATTATAACGATGGAGATCAGTTATTGGCTGCATCCACGGTTAGTCAGTACAAAGAATCAGACTTTGATTCGGCGGAAGCTAAGGCGCTTTATCAGATGGTTTCCAAGGAACTAACGAAGGAAGACGTGCAGAAACTTTTTGAAGATGGTCGTGATGAATTCAATTCTGGAAATTATGATGAGGCCAAGCGCCTTTTGACGCAAGTGCTTACTATTGAACCAGAGAATCAGGATGCGTTGTACTTTATGGGACGCGTATATCATCAGAGCGGAAAAAAGAAAAAAGCACAGAAGTATTATGAACAAGTACTTGAAGTAGATGATTCCACCAGCAGAGCAAGTGAGGCGAGAAGTCGTTTGAACCAGCTTGGTATCGCGGTGGAGTAAAAAGAACAAGAGAAAAATAAATTAAGGGAGCCACGAAAGATTGACAAACATAAGAAGTGTTTGCGTCTTTCGTGGCTCTTTTGCGCGTTGTAAGAGGACGCGGAGAATCAGAAACAAATATGGAAGGGAGATAGTTATGGATAATTTTTCATTGGAGAGAAACGGAGCGAACCTAATCTTGCATATCAGCGAGGAATTGGATCATCATGCAGCTGCGCAGATTAGCAAGACGGTGGACGTCCTGATGGAGAAGGGGAATGTAAAGAATATTGTATTTGATTTTACGGGGATGACCTTTATGGATAGTTCGGGAATCGGTATGGTGATGGGGCGTTATAAGAAAATGCACTATTGCGGTGGAAGCGTGTATGTAACAGGAGTTGGTGCTGGTGTTGATCGGATTTTTTCTATGTCCGGATTGTATAAAATAATTCAGAAAGTTGAGGCTTAAGAAGATATGAGTACATATAATGAAATGAAGTTGGAATTCAGTAGCAATTCGGAGAATGAGAGTTTTGCCCGAACGGTGGTGAGTGCTTTTGTGGCGCGCTTGGATCCGACGTTAGAAGAGTTGGCAGATGTAAAAACAGCGGTGTCAGAGGCGGTAACCAATGCAATCATTCACGGATATGAGAAACAGCAAGGGATGGTGACAATCTACGGGAAGTTGGAAGAGAACACCATTTATCTGGAAATTTCCGATGAAGGAGAGGGAATCTCAGATATCTCCAAGGCAATGGAACCGTTGTATACGTCCAAACCAGAGCTGGATCGGTCAGGGATGGGATTTGCATTTATGGAGGCGTTTATGGACGAGCTCCAAGTGGAATCGGAACCGGGAAAAGGGACGAAGGTTAAGATGAAAAAGGTGATTTATAGCGCAATTAAAATATCGTAGAAGGGATCTTGTCAATGGAAACCATAGAATTGATACAATTGGCACAATCAGGGGATAAATTGGCACGAGACCAAGTGATACAGAACAATATGGGGCTGGTATACAGCATTGTGAGCAGATATGTGGGACGTGGGTATGACAATGAGGAGCTGAGTCAGATCGGATCCATTGGTTTGATCAAAGCAGTGGACAAGTTTGATACAAGTTTTGAAGTGAAATTCAGTACTTATGCTGTGCCTATGATCAGTGGGGAAATCAAGCGTTTTCTAAGGGACGATGGAATGGTAAAAGTAAGTCGGAGCATCAAAGAAAATGGCTGGAAGATTAAGCGGGCAGCAGATCAGTTGTCTCAGCAGCTGGATAGGGAACCCTCTATCGAAGAACTGGCGGCGGCGACGGAAATTGCAGTGGAGGATATCGTCATTGCCTTAGAGGCCAATTCAGAAGTGGAGTCCTTACATCGGACCGTCAGCTTTGCGGATGGAAAAGAAGTATCCTTGGAAGATAAAATACAGGAAAAATCGGACTGGAATGAAAAATTACTCAATCGAATGCTGATTGAAGAGTTAATGCTTGGTCTGGATGAAAAAGAAAAAAAGTTGATTCACATGCGATATTATGAGGATAAGACACAGAGGGAAGTGGCGGAATCCATGGGAGTAAGTCAGGTCCAGGTGAGCCGCTGGGAGAAGAAGATTTTACAGTGCTTGAGAAAAAAGGCAAATAGATTTTAAAAAACTATTGACAGATTAGATGCGGTATGATAAGATTTATCTTGCGTGTTGAGAGACACACAGATGTGGGTTTAGCTCAGCTGGATAGAGCGTTTGGCTACGGACCAAAAGGTCGGGGGTTCGAATCCTCTAACCCACAGGTTGAATAAAAGCGAGTATTCTGTGTATAGAATACTCGCTTTTGTTTGTTATGCGGTGAAGAATGTGTAGATGAGAGCGAGGGGAAAAGTATGAGAATTGGAATTTGTGACGATGAGCAATTAATCCGAGAACAAATGAGAGAGATATGTGATGCAGTTATCAGGGAAAATAACTGGGACTACGAGATTGTGGAGCTGGCAAGTGGAGAGGAAGTCCTAGAAGAAACTTTGGATCTTTTGATTTTGGACATTGACATGCCAGGTATGAATGGAATAGATGTTAAAAAACGTTTACAAAAGAGACAGGCAGATACCATTATCATATTTGTTACATTTTATCAGAGTTTTGTGATGGATGCATTTGGCATTAACGTTCATGGATTTGTTTCAAAAGGTAAGATGAAAGAGCAATTACCGAAATATATTAAGAGTGCAATAGTGATGATAAATGATTATATTGTTTTGGAGAATGGTGTTCGTAGCAAAGATATTATGTACATAAAAGCACAGCATGTTTATGCTACTATGATTTTGGGAAACGGTGAAAGTAGAGTGATGCGAAAATCATTGGATGAATTGGAACAAACACTGATGGGAATGGATTTTGTGCGTAGTCATAAAAGTTACCTAGTAAATATGAATTGGATTTGCGGAAAAGAAGAAAATTGTTTGTGGGTGGGGGATAAACAGGAGGAACGGACGGAATCTATTCCGATTGCTTTTCGGCGGAAAATGGATGTAAAGCATGCGTGGAGGGATTATACAATTAAACTTATGAATAATAAAAGGTGAGAAAAAATGACGTTCAGAACAAAAACTTGACGTTCAGAACATTGCTGTTGACATCAGATAAGTGTGTCGTGTAAAATGACAAAAGAATTGTTTGTCTTATAGGATTTACATAAAATTACTTTAGTCGCGAATTGGGTAAGAAATACAATTTTTAGGAGGAAGAAAGTAAATGGTTGTAAAAATCAAAAAAATGGTGGCTACTTCTATGGTACTAGTTCTTATGTTGAGCAGTGTTATGGAAGGGGAAAGGTATATTGCACAAGCTCAAGGAAGAACGGAGAGGATGGCTATTGAAACGGGGAATATTGAACAAAGAGGTGTATCGACAGGAGGAGCAATATCTGTACCGGAAGTTGAAGAGGCATATTGTGAAACAGGGATAGTAACTCCCAAAGAAGAGACACCAATGACAGAGACTTCGGCAGTTCAAAGAGAGTTTGGCCATTCATGTGAGTTGGAAACAATTAAAGAGCAAGAAAGGCAAGAACAAGAACATGCAACAGGAGCATTATCGATGTCAGATGTTATTTTGGAGACATTAACAGATGCGAAGAATGACGCGTTGAGTAAATATTCAAATTATTATTCTAAATCAATAGTCTCAACAATCAAATCAATGTACATCCTTAGTACATATAATTATAAGCAGTTGTATATGAATGCGGTATACGGAAAAATAAGTGGTTCTTGTGCTGAGGTTTCTGCGACAAGTGTGGCAGAATATTATACTCGAAAAGGATATGCCGTAACACTTGGGCATAAAAATGCAACAGACATTTTTACTAAGATGGTAAATTATGGTTTTATAACTGGAGCATATACGGGCACCTCTACATACACTAGTAAACTCAAAATGATATATACGGAATATTATAAGGGGTATAAAAAATCTCTTACAGGTAAATACATAACAAGTGGAATAGAGACACATATTAATAATTACAACATATATGCAAAACCAATGTCGATTTCAATTCAAGCACCTAATGGAGATGACCATACAGTTACGGTTGCGGGATTATATGATATAATTGTAAAGTACAAAAAGAAAAAAGGCGATGCATATAGCACCAGTACATATACGTATTATGCTATAAATGATGGATATAAGGGGTCTACGAGTGGAGATGCTAGAATCCAATATGTGAGAAAGAAGTATGTATATGGGGCAACATATATATCATAATGATAGAAAACAAAACATAGGAGGAGATCAAAATGAGAAAAGCGTTAATAATTGCCATTTGCTGCTGTGTAGGTGTTGTTGCGATTCTGGCAATGACAAAGTTTGGGAAAGAAACAACGGCGGTAAGTGAGCGGGGAGAAAAGGGAGAGGAAACCAAAGTGGCAAAAGAATATCCAGATGCGATTCCGGTTCGTTCATGGGATGGCGTGGCTGGAGATTATATAATTTGTAAGACAAAATTGGAAGATGAGTTGAAACGCTCCTATACGGATACAGGCTCTGTTTCACACTTTTCTTCGAAACTAACATTAGACGAAATGGTGCAGACCAATCAAGAGGATTTTGTAAGGAATATTCAGTATTACTACTTGCGATTCCCTAATGAAGGGAGGCTCTTTTTTCACGATAACAATTATTATGTTCTATATTATGATGAGGCAACGAAGGAATTTGTTGCAAGGAATTGTTTTTCGGTGTATATATATGAAATGGATTGGGTCAATGTACCAATGCCTATGACAATTGGTTTTGATCGAGATGTTTTTAAAGTGTGTGAAGAACTGGGAAGTCCATTGCTTGATGCTGTGTTTGAAGTGTACTCCTTTGATGAATTGTGCGCATATTATCAGAGAATGAACGACGATGTGTATGAAATAGATGCGGAGAAGCAGACCATAACGATAGACGGATATTACGAGAAAAAGAAGAAACGGATGGATCGATTCTTAGTAATTGATTTTGCGAATCGTTGTGTAAAAGCAAAGAATGCGGAGGGCAAGGAAGAAGTTTGGAAGTGAAAAAGGGAAAACATAATGTTATCCCTTTAACTTTGCTAAGACCATATCTACAGTTTCGCTTATGCCGGCATGACTGACATTGACAGTTATGTCGGCGTATTTTTCGTATAGAGGACCACGTTCGTTGTACAGGGCCTGGATGTCTTGCTCCTTGCGAATGACCACGCCACGATTGTGGATATCCACCAGACGCTCGGCAAGGACAGGAAAGTCGATCTGAAGATATACGACAGTTCCGATTTCTCTTAAATGTTCCATGGCTTCTGTGCCATATACCGCACTACCACCGGTGGAGATTACCATCCTTTTTGTGTTGATGGAGGCGTTGATGCGATTTTCGATAGCAAGAAACCCTTCGACTCCCTCGTCGGAGATGATTTCTTTTAGCAAGCGATTTTCTTTTTTCTGAATCAATAAATCGGAATCCAGATAATCATATCCAAGTACTTTGGCTAAGATGACACCGATGGTGCTTTTACCTACGGCAGGCATCCCAATTAGTACAATATTTTCTTTCTTCATAACAATCCCCCTTGTGTGATTTTTCCTTTTTGAATGCCCTCAGTATAGCACCAATATGTACCAAAGGCAAGAGGTTGATTTACATATGAAACTTGTACGGATAAAAAAATTTTCAATTTTCTAAAAAAAAATGTTTTCATATCGAAAAAAATGTGCTAAAGTATTTTTGTAGCTTTTCCACGTAGCGAATGCTCGTGGTGTTGATATTATTTATATGTAAGGAGATTTGACAATGGAAAAGATCTATGAAGGAAAAACCAAAGACGTATTCAACCTTGACAATGGCAATGTAATGCTTAAGTTCAAAGATGATTGTACAGGAAAAGATGGTGTTTTCGATCCAGGCGAAAACAGTGTTGGCTTGACAATCGAGGGAATCGGTAAAGCAAACTTGCAGACTTCCATTCACTACTTTGAATTGTTAAAAGAAGCTGGAATCAAAACTCACTATGTAAGTGCAAATGTTGAGGATGCTACGATGGAAGTACTTCCAGCAACTGTATTTGGTCATGGTCTTGAAGTTATCTGTCGTTTGGTAGCTACAGGAAGCTTCATCCGTAGATATGGCGAGTACATGGAAGATGGTACTGTTTTGGAAGGTGGATATGTAGAGTGTACATTCAAGAATGATGCACTTGGTGATCCTCTTGTAACAAGCGAAGGTCTTGCTGCACTTGGCGTTATGACTCCAGAGATGTTCGAAAGCATGAAAGAGCAGACTTTGAAAATCACTGAGATTGTTGCAAAAGATTTGAAATCCATTGGTTTGGATTTGTGGGATATCAAGTTTGAGTTCGGTTACAACAACGACGAAGTAATCCTCATCGATGAGATCGCATCTGGAAATATGCGTGTATACAAAGATGGTAAGATTGTTGAGCCAGTTGAGTTGACAAAACTTATCTTGAATCGCTAATCAATAGAATATATTATCCGTAAGGATATGAAAAAATGGGCTCTTGCTAATGCAAGGGCCCATTTTGTGGTAAAGAAACAAATTGACATGAATGAAAATACGCGATATACTAACAATAAGTAAATGGGTTATTTACAAAACAAAAGGAGGTGGTAGTATGTTATATACGTATCTTAGAGAAAATTATGAAATGGGTGAGCCTATATTTGCAAGTGACATTGATATGCCTAAATTATCAGAGGAAAATATTCGTTATCATTTAAAAAAGCTTACAGATGATGGAGTTATATGTAGATTTGAACCAGGAGTATATTATTTTCCTAAAATGAATATTTTAGGCGAAAAAATGCTTTTGTCAGTCGAGACAGTTGCGATTCATAAGTATATTATGCGCAGAGGGAAACGAGTAGGGTACTATTCGGGGTATACATTGGCGAATCGTATGGGATTGGCTACACAGGTTCCTTTTGTAGAGGAGATTACAAGTAACTATGCACCAGCGTCCGTTCGCGAAATGACGATCAAAGATCGAAAGTTTATTGTGCGACGACCAGTGGTAGAGGTTACGGAGGAAAATGTGAAGGTTTTGCAGTTCCTTGATTGTCTTAAAGACATAGAAAAATGTGCAGAAGAGAAAATGGATATTTGTGGACAGATATTAACAGAATACGCGATTGAGCATGAGATTACCAAGGGGATGATAGATAAATTTATTGTCAAATATCCAATGAAAATATATAAGGCTATTTATGAAACGGGGGTAAAATATGTATCTACACGAAGATAGAGATGGTTTTAAGGATATTATAGAACAGGTGGCTGCTGAAATTGGAAGAACACCTATCGTGGTGGAAAAGGACTATTATGTAACTTTGATTTTAAAGTTGTTGGCAAAGCAATTGGAAAATTGTGTGTTTAAAGGTGGAACCTCTTTGTCAAAAGGGTTTCATGCAATTGATCGTTTTTCGGAAGACATTGATATTACATTTGACCAACACATCGGAGAAAGTAGAAGAAAAAAGCTCAAAAATGTTGTATTGAAAGGGATTAGTCAAGAGTTGGATATGCCTATTATAAATTGGGATCAAACGCAGAGCGATAGGGATTACAATGCGTATAATTTTCTATATAAGTCTGTATTTGGCTTAGAAGATGATCGTTTGCCACAGTATGTAAAGATGGAAACGGCATTAGGCTCCTATTCATTTCCGACAAAAAAGATAGAAATAGGAAATTATATCGGTGATGTTCTTGTTGGTAAAGGTAAGAGCGATATCGTGCAAGAATTTCAGTTGGATCGATTTTCTATGAAAGTACAATCATTAGAGAGAACATATATTGATAAGGTATTTGCGCTATGTGATTACTATTTACAAGGAAAATCCAAGCGTTATTCGCGACATTTATATGATCTTTGCAAATTGACTCCTATGATAAAGTTTGATGAGACGTTTAAGAACTTGATCGATGAAGTTCGAAGACATCGAGCGAAAATGCCAGTGTGTCCATCTGCTAGTAAGGGTGTAGATGTGCCTGCTCTTATGATGGAATTTTGTGATAATTCGTTCTATCAAGAGGATTATCAAGTAATTACAAGTTATTTTGCAGCTGACAATGTTCCGTATGAGGAAGTGATTGCCACGATTCGTCAATTGGCACAGAATGAATTATTCCAATATAGAGCATAAAATTACTAATATAGTTATAGAGAGGGGTTGTTGTGACAGCCCCTCTCTAATATCTATAAATATTTGCCTTATCGAAAACTCTTTACCCAGTTAATCAAAGATTGGTAATCTCTCTGGTTATACACATCTTGGCGCATCTGTTCGGTGACCGGTCCATTGCACTCCATAATGGCAAGAATCGCTTCTTGCAGACCGGCAATCCGTCCCTCTTCAAAGGTTCCATCTGTTAAAAATGTCGATTCTTCTGCCGGAGAAGAAACCTCTTCAGGTTGGGATGCTTCAGGAACATTCTCTACAGCTTCTACGGGCTCCACAGTATCGAAGCGCATCTCTCCCTCTGGCATCCAGATTTCCCCAGAATTCGCACCAACATTTACCGTGATGTTTCCGTTATTTGCGGACACGCGTTCCCCGGAAAGTGCACCTATGAAAACCTCTCTTCCGTAAGCAGGAAGTGTCATTACATAATCGCTATCGTCGTTGTTGACGGTTATCAGAGCACAGTCTGCATCCGTTGTTCGTGAAAATGCATATTGGCGATTCATCAAAAGCAATTCATTGAAAGCGCCGTAGGACAATGCCTGACTTTGTTGACGAACTGCTCCAAGACGGGTAATTAACCGTGTATATGGATTGTTCTCGTGGCTGTCTGCATAGTCCGTTAGATTTAGCGCAGGACGTAATGAATCATCCGAAAACTGCTCTTTTCTTCCTTCGATTCCAAACTCCGAACCATAATAAATGGATGGTACGCCAGGTAACGTATAAAGCAAGATGTGAACGGGCGTAAAATGAGCCTTGTTGTTTAGTTTTGTATGGATTCGTTCCACGTCGTGGTTATCTACAAAATTATATAGTTTCAAGCCCTCTGGACGATTGCCTCCCATTTCATACAGGCGCTTTACTGTGTGGGCGATTTCAAAATAATTATGGTCGTTATGTCCGGAGTAAAGTGCTTTGTGAAGGGTATAATTCGTTACCGAATGCAACGTTCCTTCATTGACCCAACGGGTATAATCGCCATGGATCACTTCGCCCATCAGCCAGAAATCCGGCTTCACTTCATTTGCCACGTTTCGAAGAGCCTTCATATATTCAAAATCCAAAACATCTGCAGCATCCAATCGGATACCATCGATATCATATTCACTGACCCAGAATCGGATTACATCACAGATGTAGTCTCGAACAGCAGGGTTCTGCTGATTTAGCTTTACAAGTAGATTGTAACCACCCCAGTTTTCGTAACAAAAGCCGTCGTTGTATTCGTTATTTCCGTCGAAATTCACGTTGCAATACCAATCTCGGTAAGCGGAATTTTCGCGATTCTTCTGAATGTCCTGAAAGGCAAAGAAATCCCGTCCCGTGTGATTAAATACGCCATCCAAAATTACGCGAATCCCTTTCTCGTGACAGGTTGCCACAAAATTAGTAAGGTCCGTATTGTCCCCGAGACGGCTGTCCAACTTTTTATAATCCGTGGTTTCATACCCATGTCCGACGGATTCAAAAAGTGGACCGATATACAATGCATTGCAACCCAGTTTCTTTATGTGATCAATCCAGGGGAGCAGAGTGTTCAGACGGTGAACCGGCTCCTGGTAAGCATTTTCCTTTGGCGCACCACAAAGCCCAAGGGGATAGATGTGGTAAAATACAGCTTCGTCGTACCAAGCCATAAGTTCTCCTCCTTTTTCATTCATTTTACTACTGAAAGTATACCATATTTTTGCTGAAAGACAAATACTTAGCATGAAAAAACAAAATGTGGAAGATATTAGCAGTATGTAATAAAAATATTAGAAAAAATTATTAAAGTTTTGTACAGAATGCTAGAAATGAAATGGCAAATGTGGTAGAATGGTAATAACTTTTGTCTGTAAAATGGAGGGTAATACATTGAAGAGAAGGATAATAGCATTGGCGCTTGCGGGCGTGATGACTTGTATGAGCATTACTGCTTGTGGCATACTTCCTACCGAGGAAGAATTTGACGCGGCACCAGTAGTAAAAGAATATGAAGGTGCAAGTTTTAATAAGGTAACAGTGACGCGTGGTACACTTCGAAAGACGGAGGAAATTACTGGAAAGTACAAAGGAACCGTGCGCGAAGAGTATGTAACAGACGGCGTCGGCGTTGTGAAAAAAATACACGTAAAAGAAGGTCAGCGAGTGGAGGCTGGCGATACGATTCTTAGTTATAACTTGCCGGGTAGTGAGAAGACATTGAAAGAAGCGCAGAATCAGATTGAAAAAATAGAGTTGCAGATTCGTCACGCAAAGCGTCTTATGGAGCTGGAAGTGGCAAAGCAAAAAAAGATAGGTGGCGCAGCAAAAGATATTGAGAATACAAAGAATCAGTATCAGCAGCAGATTACTTCCTATGAGTCGAGTTTGAAATTGCTTCGCATGGATGCGAAGATTGCTCGTGAAGAAATCGAGGCGGAAGAGGTTACAGCTTCGGTATCTGGAGTCGTGACTTATGTGGATAAAGATGCGGTTGGAACGTTTGGAGATGAAGAAGAGCCGACCATCATTATTGAAGGCGCTAAGAGAAATCGCTTTGAAGCCAATAGTGAATATGCTTCTCATTGCAAAGCGGGAGATGTGGTGACAATTGAAGTAAAGGGCCAGGAATACAAGGCTACAGTTAAAAAAGATAAAGAATCCACAGATACCATTTACTTCTATCCAAAAGCAAAACTGAGCCTGGAGGACGGAACGATTTGTTCATACCAGGTAGTCCTAAAAGAGAAGAAAGACGTGTTGCATTTGCCATCATCGATTGTATATTCTATGTCAGATAAGTACGTGGTTTATTATGAAGATGCAAATGGCTTGAAAGCCACGAAGGAAGTACAGGTCGGTGAGACTGTGAACAACTTTGTTGAAATCACGGGCGGACTAGAAGAAAATGAACAGGTGATAGCAAACTAATGCACAGGACGGATGTGCAGGATTGGAGAATCGATATGAAACGAATAACAGGTATATGTATGGTGGCTGCGCTGTTATTGTGCGGTTGCGGTAACACAGAGGATGTGTTGCAGGTGCCAGAACTGATTAATGCGGTGGGCGTCGATATGGATACAGTGGAAGTAAAGAAAATGGATTTGAGTGGTGTTACTTCATTTTCTGCACAGATCGTGCCAGGAATTGAAGGGTTGGCATTTACCGCATCCGGAAGTATTGACCAGTTGTATGTTAGTATTGGAGATCATGTAAAGAAGGGCGAACTTTTGGCAACGATCTCGGGAGCTTCCGGAACTGCAAAGCGGTTAAAAGAGGAAATTGCAGGGATGAAGACGGCAAATGCCGATATCAATAAACAGAGCCAGTACGACATTGATATGCAGCAGGAAAATTTGAAAAATCTCAAGAAGCAGCTGAAAGCAGCGAAGAACTCCATGGAGAAGAAAAATCTTCGTGGTCAGATTACGGTAGTAAAAGAAGATATTAAAATTGCGAAGGAAAAATTAAAGCAGCAGAAAGAAATGCAGGCTTTGGAAATTCGTCATAAACAAGTGGATTTGAACGAAGCACAGAAAAACTCCAAAGGAACAAAATTGTATTCTACCATTGATGGTGAGATTATCAGTACTACAGGAGGAACCGGCTACATGGTGCAAGGTGGAATTACCGCGATTCAGGTGGCAAATATGAAACAGCCTCGAATCAAGACTACATATGTGTCGGATTCAAAATTGGCCAAGGCAAGTAGTTATGTGGCAGTAGTAAATGGTAAGAAGTACGAAGTGGAGGCAGAAGAGCAGGAATTGTCTCGAGAAGAGATCGAGATGGGAAGATATCCAACCAATACATGGTTTGATTTCGTTGATAAAAATGTAAATATCGAAGTAGGTGAGTCCGCTACCATTGAGTTGTATACGGACTCGGTAAAAGACGCACTGGTAGTGCCAGCCAATGCAGTATTTAAATCAGGTGAAGAAAGTTATGTATATGTGGTGTCAGGGGATGCAAAGACCAAGGTTGTTGTGACCACAGGAACAGAAACCGATGCATATATTCAGATTGTGACAGGAGTGAAGGAGGGAGATGTTGTTTATGTGGAAAGTTAAAATGGTATCTCTGCTTCTTGTGACAGCAGTTATGGCGACTGCTTGTGGAAAGACGGAGAGTTCGAAATCAGAAGTGCTATTGTATCAGCCGTCCGTAGAGAGTGGTGCGATTGAAGAAGAGAAAAATATGTACGATACCACTACGGTCCGAAAAGAAACATACAAAGAAATATATTATGATACAGCAGAGCTTGACTATACCGATACCGAGGAGATTTATATTCAGGAAGAAGATGCCGTACTGGATTCGGTGAAGGTAAAAAAATATGATAAGGTAAAGAAAGGCGACGTGCTGGCAATTTATCATGTGGAAACGTCCAAGACAAAATTGGAAAAAGAACGTTTGATGGTGCAACAGGCTCGTGCGAATTATGAATCCGGTTTGAGTAACTTGCTCAATATGCTTTCTCAGCAGCAGAAGGCATTAAAGCAGGTTCCAACTGCGGCTGAGCGTAAGATTAAACAGCTTGAGATCAAGAAAATGAAGAAAGAAATTGAAGCATATAAAAAAGGTGAGAAAGAAGTGCGTGAGCAGGAAAAGAATTACAATAACCTTTTGAAAATGCAGAATAAAACCAAATTGATTGCAAAGCGAAGTGGTACGGTAACAGAGACTGCAAAATCTTTTGAAGGGGAGGACATTACTGCTTCCGATAAGATTGTGGAGTTGCGTAGCAATGATGAATGGGTTTTGAAAGTAAAAGATCCGGACGGTATGCTTCGCTATAACATGGAGGTTTCTGTGCGCCTTGGTAAAAGCATGAAAGACTATTCCCATGAGGTGAAAGGGAAAGTAATTACAGCAAGCGATATTACCGGTGTGGAAGAGACGGACGAAGAAGGAAACAACATTGTGTACATTGACATAAGCAATGCCAATAAGAAAAAATATGATTTTGAGAACAATAATGTTTATGTACATGCCGTATCTTTTTCAGTGAAGGATGCATTTTTGGTGGATGCAGAAGCGGTATACAAAGAGGCAGTAGAACATAGCAACAAGCTGTATGTGTATGTAGTGGAAGATGGAAACTTGCACAAGCGATATATTGTTAGTAACTATAATAACGAAAATGAATATCTAGTGGAGCAAGGTGTCAGTGAAGGTCAGACGCTTGCTGTCATTGATGATTTATTTGCAGGAAGGGGGAATTAACGTGTTTCGATTCATTAAGCAGAAATTAATGCATAAAAAATGGATGGTTGTGTGTCTTTTGATCGGAAATATCCTTCTTGCTGCGATTGCCAGTAGCAACCCAATGTATCGAGAAGCTGCGTTGGAAAAGACATTGAAATCAAAATATTCCGCTTATATCGAAGAAAAGAACAAATATCCTGGTATCGTTACCTTTGAAGCAGCAATGAACGTAGGAAAAGGCCAGGAAGAAGAGTATAAAAATATGCAGGAATTGGCTGCGTCAGCAGCGGAAAAGCTGGCAGTACAACAGAAGTATTTGATCAATACCGTTGGTACTTCCAAGCTTCGTGGTACATATCTTCAGTCAAGAGGAAATAAAAGTTCCACAAAATCCATGCGAATTGCTACTATGACAGGATTGGAAGAACATGTGAAGATTCTGGCAGGTGAAGTGTATGGTGACAAAGTGTTGGAAAATGGTGCGATACCAGTTATTATGAGCCAGCGCGCCATGACAAAGCTGGACGTTGTCTTGGGAGATGAGATTGCTTTCAGTAAATTAAAAAATGAAGATGGATCCGATATGACCATTAAGGTTGTTGGTGTATTTGACGCAGAGGATTACCAAGATAGTTATTGGGTTCAGAGTCCAAGTGAATACTACATGGAAGTGTTTATGCATTCCAAGTTGTTTGAAAAGTTATTTATCAATCTGGAAGAACAAAAATTTAATGTGACAGCTACATGGAATCTTGTATTTGACCATGAGCAGATCAAACCTTCTCACGTAGATGGTCTTGTGAAAGACACGGAAGCGTTGATACAGGAAGGGGCAGGAAATCGCTTTTCTAAAGTGAATCAGCCAGCATACCAGGCTGTTTTAAGAGAGTATCAGACCGCTGCGAAAAAAGTGTCTACAACACTTATGATTCTTCAGATTCCAGTATTGGCACTGTTGCTTGCGTTTATTTTTATGATATCTAGACAGATGCTTGATCTGGAGCAAAATGAGATTGCGCTTTTGAAAAGCCGTGGTAGTAGTAAGTTGCAGATTATTTTTATCTATTTCTTGCAGTCTGCCATTCTTTCTGTGGCAAGTAGTATTGTAGGTATTCCATTGGGATACTTCTTGACCAAAGCGTTGGGATCCACCAACGGATTTTTAGAGTTTATTCAGAGAAAAGCGTTGCATGTAGGATTGAATGGTGGCGTGTTCTTGTATACATTGGGTGCCATTCTTGTTTCCATTGCGTTCATGGTGCTTCCGGTAATCAAGGACGCCAATGTTACGATTGTTAATGTAAAACACAAGAAAAACAGCAACGGAAAAAATATTTTCAGTCGTGTATATTTGGATGTAATTATGTTGGTTGTTTCGCTTTATGGATGGTATTCCTTTACGGCGAGAAAAGCAGAGTTGATGAAGAACATGTTGGAAGGTGAGTCCATCGACCCATTTCTCTTTATCTGTTCCTCCCTGTTTATTATTAGTGCCAGTTTGGTGGGATTGCGATTGCAACCATGGTTGATCCGATTGGTATATTATATCGGAAGAAAATTCTGGAAACCAGCATTTTTCGCTTCCTTCTTACAGATTATTCGTACAAGAAAAAAACAAGGTTTCATGATGGTATTCTTGATGTTTACGGTATCCCTTGGTATTTTCAATGCTACAGTGGCGAGAACGATTTTGTCCAACTCCGAAAAAGGAATCAAGTATAGTACCGGGGCGGACCTTGTGCTTCAGCAGCCATGGGAGGATAACTCTCTTCTGATGCAGTATTATACGGATTTGGAATTGACATATACCGAGCCGGATTTTGGTGTATATGAAAACATGGAAGGTGTAAAATCTGCTACAAAGGTATACAAAGATGAAGAAATTACCACTTCTTATGTTAAGAATGAAGGTGGCAATGAAGTAAAAACTACATTGATGGCTATTGACACCAAGAGCTTTGGTGAGACAGTGTCTGATTTTCAGACGGATTTGTTGCCAACTCACATAAACAATTATTTGAACGCTATGGCAACGAGAGCCGACGCGGTTCTTCTTAGTATGAATTATCATACCAATCATGGAATGCGTGTAGGTGATGTGATTGAATACAAGAATAAAGATGGCGTAATAACAGAAGGTGTTATCTACGGATTTGTGGACTATTTCCCAAGTTATGTAGAGGAGACACATGAAGTAAATGAGGAAAATACATTGGTTAAGACAGAAAATTATCTGATTATAGCCAATCTTTCCCAAGTACAGCAGGTCTTTGGCCTTCGTCCATATCAGGTGTGGCTAAAGACAGATGGCTCTTCCCAGTTTATTTACAAATATGCGGAGGAGAACAACATCATATATACAACCTTTGAAGATGTATCCTCGAAGTTGATTGATGTAAAGAACGATGCATTGTTCCAGGGTACCAACGGTATCTTGACCATGAGTTTTATCGTTATTCTTATATTGTGTTGTACAGGATTTTTGATTTATTGGATTTTGTCCATTCGTCAAAGAGAGCTTTTGTTTGGTGTGTTCCGTGCTATGGGTATGTCCAAGCGAGAGATTATACAGATGTTGGTCAATGAGCAAATATTTAGTTCGGGTGTTTCCATTGTGATTGGTACCGTGATTGGTCTTTTGGCATCCAACATGTTTGTTCCATTAGTACAGATTTTCTATGCATCCACCGATCAGGCGATTCCATTGGAAGTGGTAAATCGCCCATTGGATATGATTCGTTTGTTTAGTATCATAGGTATTGTGATCGTAGTATGTATGATAGTACTTGGAAAACTGATATCCAAGATTAATATTTCCCAGGCGTTGAAATTGGGCGAAGATTAATGAAAGTGAGGATTGGTTATGGAAAATATTTTGGTTACAAAAGGAGTAAAGCAGAGCTTTCCGCTGGCATCTGGCGGAGAGTTTGAGGCATTACATGGTATCGATATAACAATTCCAGCCGGTAAGCTCACCATGCTTCGCGGGCGTTCCGGATCGGGAAAGACAACATTGATGAATATTCTCAGTGCATTGGATTATCCAAAGTCTGGAAATGTTTTATTTGAAGATAAAAATCTAGAAGAAATGAATGATACTCAGCGTGAGGAGTTTCGAAAACAAAATGTTGGTTTCGTTTTTCAGTCGGTGGCGTTGATTCCCATGATGACTGCATTTGAAAATGTAGAATTTCTTCTTCGTCTTGCACAGTATAAAGGGGACAAGAGAAAACGTGCAGAGGAATGTCTGAAGCTAGTTGGTTTGGGACAGCGTATGCATCACATGCCACAGGAGTTGTCGGGTGGAGAGCAGCAGCGTGTAGCCATTGCTCGTGCCATCGCTCACAATCCGAAAATTATATTCGCGGATGAGCCTACGGCAGAGTTGGATACGGCAACAGGACTTCAGGTAATGAAGATTTTCAAAGAGCTGATTGAAAAAGAAGGAGTAACCATTGTTATGACAACCCATGATATGGGATTGCTGGAGATTGCAGACTGTATCTATCATTTGGAGGACGGTGAGATTGTTGGTGAAGAATAAACTGATTGAAAAGATAAATGAATTTAGAAATATCAACAAACAGACATCGGGTGGCGTCGTAGAGGAAGAACAGTTGGAGATTCCAGCAGATGTTATGATTGAATGCGATGGTCTGGTGAAGATTTACAAGACAAAAGACCTTGAAGTACTTGCGTTGCAAGGTTTGGATTTGACAGTAAAACGAGGCGAGTTGATGGCCATCATCGGTAATAGTGGAAGTGGTAAATCTACTTTCCTGAATATGATCGGTGGTTTGGATCGTCCTTCTGCTGGAAAGTTGTATGTGGACGGCAAAAACTTGTTTCAGATGACAGAAGAAGAGTTGGTGGAGTACAAACGAAGTACCGTAGGATTTGTATGGCAGAACAATGCCAGAAACCTTTTGCCGTATTTGACGGCGTGGGAAAATGTAATGACACCGATGCTTTTCATGAAAGATTCTATGACAGAAGAAGAAAAAAAAGAGCGAGCAGCGGAACTTCTTGAATTGGTCGGACTGGGACACCGAAAGGATAACAAGCTCAGTCAGTTATCTGGTGGAGAGCAACAGCGAGTGGCTATTGCCATCGCGTTGGCCAATAATCCGAAACTTCTTTTGGCGGATGAGCCAACAGGAGCGGTGGATCGTAAAACCGCGGATGATATCTTGGATATGTTCCGTCGTTTAAATGAAGAACTTGGAATTACGATTGTTATCGTTACCCATGATAATGAATTGGCATCGAAAGTAAACCGAGTAATTTCCATTCGAGATGGTAAGACTAGTAGTGAGCGCATCATGAAGAGCGAATATAAAAAGCGTCTGGAAGACATTAGTATCGATTGGAAAGAAGAACAGGTACAAGATGAGTTTGTTGTACTGGATCGTGCTGGACGTATCCAGATTCCGGCAGAACTTCTGAAGGAAATGGGTATGGAAGGAAATAAAGTAAAACTGGAAATGGTAGATGGCAAAATAGTCATTGAAAATCCAGAGAAATAGTGGTACACTTTGTCTATTGACGTTTTTAGAAATTGCAGCCGCGCCGACATCGGTGCGGCTGAGAAAGAATGGAGACAAAGGGCATGAGCAGACAGGAGTATGAACAGAAGAAAGATTGGAAGAAATTATTGAGTCGCTTACGGATGAGTAAAAGACAAAGATTAAATGCGGTATTGGTATTTTCCGTAGCGGCAGCAGTTGTGCTGGTTACTGTGCTTTCGGTAGTAAAGATATACTCTGCATTGTCAAAAAACATATCGGAAAAGAATGTGGAAGTAAAGGTGGAAACTACCCCTACACCTGCGGTGGAGACACCTTCGGCGGAGGTTATGGCAACGCCAACGACTCCACGTCCCAAAGCCGTTGCATTGACATTTGATGATGGGCCGTCTCGTGCAAATGATCCGAAAATATTGGATGCATTAAAGAAGCACGGAGCCCGTGCTACTTTTTTTGTTTTGGGAGATCGCGCAAGAGTGGATGGTGATATTTTGCAAATGTACTTGGAAGCCGATTGTGAGATTGGAAGTCATTCTTGGAATCATCCCCAGTTAAGTGCGCTTAAGTGGGCGAAGGTAAAACGCCAGCTAGACAGGACAAATAAAGTTGTGAAAAAACTTACAAATGGTTACGAAATTCAATTGCTACGTCCACCGTATGGTTCCATTAGTAAGAAAATGAGAAAAAAATTGGACATGCCGATGATTCTTTGGAATCTGGATACGATGGATTGGAAGAGCCGCAATAGTAAAAAAATCTTCAATAAAGTAAAGAAAAAAGTGAAAGATGGAGACATCATTTTGATGCACAACATTTATGATTCGACGGCAGAAGCGGTAGAAAAAATGGTTCCGTGGTTACAAGAACAAGGATACGATGTTTTGACTGTAACGGAATTGATGGAACGTAATGAAAAGAAAATAGAAGATGGAAAAGCATATTTGCATGGGAGAAAGTAACTCCCAGAAATGGAGAAGAAGAATGAAAAAAGGATTTATGGACAAGGATTTTATCCTTACAACAGAAACGGCAAAGAAATTATATCATGAATATGCAGAGGTGACGCCGGTTTTAGATTATCACTGTCATTTGGATCCCCAAGAAATTGCAGAGGATAGAGTGTTTCGGAATATCACAGAGTTGTGGTTGGGAGGGGATCATTACAAATGGCGTATCATGCGCTCCAACGGTGTGGATGAGAAATTCATTACCGGGGATGCGTCGGATGAAGAGAAGTTCCATGCGTTTGCCAAAGCGTTGCCACGAGCAATCGGAAATCCGATGTACCATTGGTGTCATTTGGAGCTTCAAAGATACTTTGACATCCATGATACATTGAGTGAGAAAAATTGGAAAGAAATATACGATGCTTGTAATGAAAAATTGCAGAGCCCGGAAATGTCTGCGAAAAATCTCATTAAGATGTCCAACGTGACATTGGTATGTACCACAGACGATCCCGTGGATGATCTGAGATATCACAAGCAGATTAGAGAAGATGAAAGTTTTGATGTCCAGGTGCTTCCAGCGTGGCGCCCGGATCTTGCCATGAGTCCGGAAAAAGAAGAGTTTGTTGGTTATATTGCGAAACTTGCGGATGTCAGTGGCGTAGTGATTCATGATTTTGCTTCTTTGAAAGAGGCATTGGTAAAGCGTCTGGATTATTTTGTGGACAATGGATGCTTGATTACCGATCATGGACTGGACTATGCACAATACCGTCCGATTTCCCAGGAAGATATGGATGTTCTTGTAAAACGAAGTCTTGCGGGAGAGAAACTTTCGGTGGAAGAATTGATTTCGTTCCGTACCATGATGATGTTGTTCTTGGGAAGGGAGTATGCGAAGAGAAATCTTGCCATGCAGCTTCACTACGGTGCGAAGAGAGAAAACAATGAAAGAGTTTATAAAAGTGCGGGAGCCAATGCGGGAATCGACTGCATCAACGAAAAAGGCTTCAGTTCCGAAGTGGCAGATTTCTTAAATGCCCTGTGCTGTACCGGCGAATTGCCAAAGACAATTTTGTATTCCTTGAATCCAATCGACAATGCAGTAATCGGGACCATGATTGGATGTTTCCAGGGAGATGGAATACAAGGGAAAATCCAGCAGGGATCAGCATGGTGGTTTAACGATCACAAACCAGGAATGACCGAGCAGATTACGTCCTTGGCAAGCCTAGGGCTTCTTGGTAACTTTGTGGGTATGCTCACAGACTCCCGTAGTTTTGTATCCTACCCACGCCACGAGTATTTCCGACGCATTCTCTGTGACTTTATCGGAAAACTGGTGGAAAACGGAGAGTACCCAGAAGATTATGAACTTTTGGGCGAATTGGTAAAAGACATTTCGTATTACAATGCCGTTCGATATTTTGGATTTGACTTGTAAGAGTATGGGAAATAAAGGAAGCAATCAGATGGCATAGAAATTACACGTAGTGGCAATGCTACAACGTTTTTCTGGATTTATATGAATTAAATTTCTGATTTGGGTATATAAAATAACGGTATTTTCGTATGCAAAGAAGCTGTGTATGAAAATACCGTTATTTTGCATAGCAAAACAGAAATAAAACATTCATAATCCCGAAAAAAGTTGTAGCATAATCCTTTCTTTTATGATAAGATAGTGACGAGTGTTGTCTATGGAAAACACGGAAAAACAGAATATGTAGGGGGATTTGTTATGGCTGAAAAATGTATTGAGCTAAAAGGAATCACAAAATCATTTGACGGACAAATCGTTCTTGACAACATGGATCTTGATATTCATGAGAATGAATTTGTTACCTTGCTGGGACCAAGTGGATGCGGCAAGACAACGACTTTGCGTATTATGGGAGGTTTCGAGACACCAGATGCAGGAGAAGTGCTGTTGAATGGTGCGGATATTGCTGGTGTACCGGCAAATAAGCGTCCGATTAATACGGTGTTTCAAAAGTACGCATTGTTTTCACACATGAATATTGAGGAAAATATTGCATTTGGATTAAAAATCAAGAAAAAATCAAGAGATTATATACGAGATAAAATCAAGTATGCGTTAAAACTTGTGAATCTGGAAGGTTATGAAAAACGTATGCCAGACTCATTAAGTGGTGGACAACAGCAGCGTATTGCCATTGCCAGAGCCATTGTAAATGAGCCAAAGATTCTTTTGTTGGATGAGCCACTGGGGGCGTTGGATCTGAAACTTCGTCAGGATATGCAGTATGAGTTGATTCGTCTGAAAGAAGAACTCGGCATAACCTTTGTGTACGTAACCCATGATCAGGAAGAGGCATTGACCATGTCCGATACGATCGTTGTTATGAATCAGGGCTACATACAGCAGATTGGTACGCCAGAGGATATTTACAACGAACCACAGAACGCGTTTGTTGCAGATTTTATCGGAGAGAGTAATATTGTTCCAGCGACGATGGTGCGGGACAAATTAGTAAATATATTAGGAAAAGAATTTGAGTGTGTAGACGTGGGATTTGGACAGAATCAGCCGGTGGATGTGGTTATCCGTCCGGAGGATCTTATTTTGGTGCGTCCAGAAAAAGGACTGATTCGAGGAATCGTCACGTCCCTTGTGTTTAAAGGCGTTCATTACGAAATGGAAATTGATGCCATGGGCTATAGCTGGCTCGTCCAGAGTACAAGACTGGCAGAAGTAGGAAAAGAAGTGGGACTCTGGGTGGATCCATTCAATATCCAGATTATGAACAAACCGGAAAGCGAAGATGAGGAGGCATTTGCAGGTGATCGAGAGTAAGTTGGTGAAGCGCCTGTCCGTTCCTTACATCGTCTGGATGACGATCTTCGTGATAGTGCCGCTTTTTATCGTGTGTATATACGGATTTTCCGACCGGGAGGGGAATGTTACATTTAAAAACGTAAAAAGCATTATGGATCCAGTGCACTTAAAAGCACTGTGGCTTTCGGTACGGTTATCGGTAATCAGTACACTGATTTGCTTCTTGCTGGCATTGCCGTTAGCAATGGTGATTCGTGGACTGAAAATGAACAGTAGTGGATTTATTATATTCATCTTTATTTTGCCGATGTGGATGAACTTTTTGCTGCGTACCCTTGCTTGGCAGTCATTGTTGGAAAAGACAGGAATTATCAATACATTTCTGAATCTTTTGAGACTTCCAGGACAGAACTTGATTAATACAGAGGGAGCAATCATACTTGGTATGGTGTACAATTATTTGCCATTTATGGTATTGCCGATTTATAATTCTTTGATGAAAATCAGTGAGGATACCTTTAATGCAGCAAGAGACTTGGGAGCAAATCGTTTTCAGGTGCTTATTTACATTACGCTACCACAGATTTTTCCGGGGATTGTCAGTGGTGTCACCATGGTATTTGTGCCAGCTATGACTACCTTTGTTATTTCCAATCTCCTGGGTGGTGCAAAAATCAATCTCATTGGTAATATCATTGAGCAGGAATTTACCACAGCCAACAACTGGTACCAAGGTGCTGGATTGTCTATCGTACTGATGATACTTGTGTTGGGAAGTATGGCTGTGATGTCCCGTTATGACAAAGATGGAGAGGGGGCATCGTTATGGTAAAAATGTTGGAGAAAATCAGCGGCCGTATTTATCTGGTGCTTATCTTTTTGTTTTTGTATGGACCAATTATTACGCTGATGGTACTTTCCTTTAACGAATCCCGTTTTCGAGGAAAATGGGGCGGTTTTAGTCTCAAGTGGTATGAAAGTTTATTTTCTTCCCGAGACATCATGGAAGCACTGTGGACAACACTTTTGTTGGCTTTTTTGTCAGCATTGATTGCCACGATATTGGGAACGGTGGCGGCATTTGCCATGGACCGTATGAAGCGGTTGCCACGGACCATACTTATGACAGTAACCAATATTCCGATGTTGAATGCGGATATTGTAACAGGAATTTCTTTGATGCTTTTGTTTATCGCATTGCGATACCGTATGGGATTTAGTAGTGTGCTCGTTGCGCATATTACCTTTAATCTACCATATGTGGTACTGAGCGTATTGCCTAGACTAAAGCAATTAAACAAAAGTGTATATGAAGCAGCATTGGACTTGGGGGCATCCAGACGGTATGCCTTTGCCAAAGTAATGCTTCCGGACATTATGCCGGGAATCTTAACCGGATTTCTCTTGTCCTTTACGATGTCGCTGGATGATTTTGTTATCACCCATTTTACCAAGGGTGTGGGAATTGATACCCTTTCTACCAAAATCTATGCTGAGGTACGTAAAGGAATTAAGCCAGAGATTTATGCATTGTCTACCATTATGTTTGTAGTGGTGTTGGTGATGCTTATTATTGTAAATCGTAAAAATGCGAGAAAGAGTGAAGTAAAGAAGGAGATTTGAAATGAAAAAAATATTGGCATTCGTTTGTGTTTTGAGTCTTACGATAGGTTGCCTCAGTGGTTGTGGTGCTGGTTCTGCGGGGAGCGGAGATGCGGGGGAACTGTATGTATACAATTGGGGTGAATATTTTGACCCAGATGCCCTTGCTATGTTTGAAGATGAGACAGGAATCAAAGTGACATATGACGAGTACGAAACCAATGAAGTAATGTATCCGATCATTGCCAATGGGGCAGCGGATTATGATCTTGTTTGTCCTTCGGACTATATGATTCAGAGAATGATTTCGGAGGATCTTCTAGAACAAATAAACTATGAAAATATACCAAACATTAAATATGTGGATCAGGTATATATGGATGCCGCAAAAGGATTTGATGAGAATAACAAATACAGCGTGCCGTTTTTGTGGGGAACCGTAGGGATTCTTTACAATAAAACCATGGTACAAGAGCCAATCGATAGTTGGGGCGTGTTGTGGGATACGAAATACCAGGACAATATTTTGATGCAAAAGAGTGTGCGTGATGCTTTTGGTATTACGTTAAAATATCTCGGTTATTCTCTTAACAGTACCAAGGAAGAGGAGCTTGAGCAGGCAAAACAGAAGCTTATTGAGCAGAAAACGTCAGGTGTTGTACAGGCGTACGTAGTGGATGAAGTACGTGATAAGATGATTGGAAATGAGGCAGCCATTGGAGTGATTTACTCAGGCGAGGCGCTTACGTGCCAGTCCGAAAATCCGGATTTGGAATATGTGATTCCAAAAGAGGGAAGCAATCTTTGGATGGATGCATGGGTTATTCCTAAGGGTGCGAAAAACAAAGAAAATGCAGAGAAGTTTTTGAATTTTATCTGTAAGCCAGAGATTGCAAAAATGAATTTTGATTATATTACCTATTCGATTCCAAATAGTGAAGGACAGAAACTTATCGAGGAAGAGGAATACCGCAATAGTACCATTGCTTTCCCAGATTACAATTCCTTGACAAATTGCGAGACCTTCCAGTATCTGGGAGCAGAAGTAGATGATATATATAATAAAAAATGGAAAGAAGTAATGAGTAACTAATGCACATATGAAAAAAGGAAGGGGTGCTTATTATGTATACGGTTTCTTTGCAAAACTTTATTGACAAGATGAATGTGGAATGTCTGACACCGGAAGTTGATATTGAGGACATCGTTATTACTCAGACCGATGTGAATCGTCCGGCATTGCAGTTGACAGGGTATTTTGATTATTTTGATCATCACCGAGTGCAGATTATCGGTCATGTGGAAAATACTTACATGGAGCAGCAGGGGATAGAATACAGTAAAGAAATGATGGGACGAATTATGTCTTATAAAGTCCCATGTATTGTATTCTGTCGTGAAATTGAAGTGCCACAGGAATTTTTGGATTTGGCAAAAGAGCATTGTGTTCCAATCTTTCGAACGAAGAAAACCACATCCTCCTTTGCTTCTGAGTTGAACCGTTGGCTGAAAGTAGAATTAGCACCTCGCATTAGCATTCATGGTGTATTGGTAGATATATACGGTGAGGGAGTACTGATTACTGGAGAAAGTGGTATCGGTAAATCTGAGGTGGCATTGGAATTGATTCACCGTGGACACCGTCTCGTATCGGATGATGTAGTAGAGATTAAAAAAGTAAGTGACGAGACATTGATCGGAACAGCACCAGATATGACACGACATTTTATCGAGCTTCGTGGTATCGGTATTGTAGATGCCAAAGCATTGTTCGGTGTAGAGAGCGTAAAAAATACACAGTCCATCGACTTGGTAATCAAGTTGAAAGAATGGGATCGACATGAAGAGTTTGACCGAATGGGGCTGGAAGAAAACTATATTGAATACTTGGGAAATAAAGTGGTATGCCACGAAATTCCAATTCGTCCAGGACGAAATCTCGCGGTTATCTGCGAGTCGGCGGCGGTTAATTTCCGTCAGAAGAAGATGGGATACAATGCAGCAGTAGAGTTATATAACCGTGTAATGAAAGGAATGGAAAAGTAATGGAAAAGTTTTATATCGGTGTTGATATTGGTGGAACAACTGTAAAGCTTGGAATCTTTTCACATACCGGAGAACTCATGGAAAAATGGGAGATTCCTACACGGACCGAAAACGAAGGGGGCAATATTTTATCAGACGTAGCGGCAAGCATTGAGGAAAAACGTGCCGAAAGAAATGGCAATATTATGGGGATTGGTGTCGGGGTTCCGGGGCCGATTACCGATGATGGTACAGTCCTTAAATGTCCGAATATCCATTGGCCAGTATTTAATGTAAGAGAAAAGTTAGTTACTATGACTGGCGTGGGAAACGTAAAGATAGGAAATGACGCCAATGTGGCTGCCTTAGGTGAGATGTGGAAAGGTGGCGGTCGTGGTTATGATAGCATTGTTATGGTGACACTTGGAACCGGTGTTGGTGGTGGTGTTATCCTTGGTGGTAAAATGTTGACCGGAGCCAAAGGAGCTGGCGGCGAGATTGGTCATATTAAAGTAGAGTTAGACGAGACAGAGACTTGTGGATGTGGTGGAAAAGGATGTCTGGAACAATATTCTTCCGCAACGGGAATTGTTCGAATGGCAAAGAAATCCATGAAACAGGAGTCCGCGTTGGCTACGGCGGAAGATTTGACTGCAAAAGACGTTTTTGATGCGGCAAAAGCAGGGGATGAATATGCCAATGAGGTTGTAAATAAATTTGCAAGATACCTTGGTGTGGCATTGGCGAATATTGCGCATGTAGTGGATCCGGAAGCTTTTGTAATCGGTGGAGGTATGTCGAGAGCGGGAGATATTATCATAAATAAAGTAGAGCAGTATTATAATGATAATGTGCTATACGCGCTGCGAGACAAAAATCTTCATCTGGCAGAGTTGGGAAATGACGCAGGCATTTATGGTGCTGTGCGTATGGTATTGTAAAAGAGTAAATGGAGGAGAATATGCAATATCTGGAGCAGGAGCCATTGAGCGCTCATACGACATTCCGAATTGGAGGACCGGCAAAGTATTATGTCGTTCCACAGACACCGGAAGAAATCAAAGAGGCCATTGCCTTTGCAAAGGAAAAAGAAATTCCTTTTTTGACCATTGGACGTGGTAGCAATATTCTATTTTCTGACAACGGGTATCCAGGCGTGGTCATTGAGATTGGGCACGGTATGGAGGAAATCACCATTGGAGAAAATGGAAGAGTGTGTGCCCAAGCAGGTGTGTCGCTAAGTACGCTAGCAAGTGCGGTGGCGCGAGAATCGTTGACTGGGTTTGAATTTGCCGGTGGGATTCCGGGAACGCTAGGTGGCGCAGTGACGATGAATGCCGGTGCTTATGGTGGAGAGATAAAGGATTGTATTTTGCAGGCAACGGTGTTGGATGAAGACGGAAACGTTCTCACATTGTCAAAAGAAGAATTGGAATTGAGTTACCGAAGCAGTGTGATTCAAAAGAAAGAATATATTGTGCTGGAGGCAGAGTTTCAGTTGGAAAAAGGAGAAACAGAGGAAATTCTTGCTCGCATGAAGGAATTAAATGCACAGCGAAGAGAAAAACAACCGCTAGAGTATCCTAGTGCAGGTAGTACATTCAAGCGTCCAGAAGGATATTTTGCTGGGAAATTGATACAAGATGCGGGATTGCGTGGGTATCGTGTGGGAGACGCGCAAGTATCCGAAAAACATTGTGGTTTTGTGATTAATCGCGGCAATGCTACAGCGGATGATGTGAAACAATTGATTGTGGATGTGCAAAAGAAAGTATATGACGAATTTGGCGTTATGTTGGAGACAGAAGTAAAAATGATTGGGTAAGCTTGCATTTGGAAAGGAGAAGGCCATGCATTTTATCATTGTAACAGGAATGAGTGGGGCGGGACGATCTTCTGCAATGCGTATTTTAGAGGATGACGGATATTTTTGTGTCGACAATCTTCCCGTGTCCTTGGTGCCAACTTTTATGCAGTTGACAGAGGACTCCAGTGAGCAGATAAAGAAAGTGGCTCTCGGACTGGACATTCGTGTAGGAGAAGAGGCATTGCGAGAAACCGCAAGTGTCTTGCAGGAATTAAAGGAAAGTGGGCATCAGTTTGAGATTCTTTTCTTTGAGGCCAGTACGCAAGTGCTTGTAAAGCGATACAAGGAGACGCGACGACTTCATCCGTTGGCAAAGGGTGGACGAATTGATTCTGGTATTGAAGCAGAGCGAGAACTTTTGATGGAATTAAAGAAAAATGCGGACTACATTATTGATACCAGTACGCTGTTAATTCGCGAACTCAAGCAGGAGATGGAGCGTATTTTCCAGAGCGAAGAGGAGTCTTGTAATTTTTATTTGACCTTTGTTTCTTTTGGGTTTAAGTATGGAATTCCAACGGATGCGGATCTTGTATTTGATGTGCGATTTCTTCCGAATCCGTTTTATATCGATGAACTCAAGCCGTTGACAGGAGATGATGCTCCGGTATACGACTATGTAATGAGCTTTTCCAATGCGAAGGAGTTTTTGGATAAATGTAAAGATATGTTGGATTTTCTTATTCCGAATTATATCATTGAGGGGAAAAATCAGCTTGTGATCGCCATCGGTTGTACCGGCGGAAAGCACAGATCCGTTACCCTTACCAATGCGCTTTTTGCACAATATGAGAATTCGGAATATGGTTGCAAGAAGGAACATCGAGATATTGAGAAGGACAGGTTGAGGAATTTATGTCGTTTTCCAGAAAAGTAAAGGAAGAATTGGCAGAACAGTATAGCAAGGCGCGACATTGCCAGATTGGAGAGTTGACCGCGTTATTTTGTTGTTGTGGCCAAGTGGTTCGTGATAAGAATGGAAAATTTTCAGCGAAATTTGTCACAGAAAACTTGACAGTCGCGAGGAAATATTCTATCTTAATAAATAGAGCGTTTCATTTTCACGTAGAAATGTCTGTCCGGGGACACCAGTATATCATATATATATTAGATCCCGAGGAGGCATACACTTTTTTTCAAGCGATGAAACTGTTAGAAGGAAAGGCGCTGGTGCATGAGCTTGTGGTTCAGAGAAGCTGTTGCAAGAGGGCGTTTATCCGGGGGTTATTTTTGGCTTGTGGTTCTGTGACGGATCCAGATCGGGGGTATCATCTTGAACTGGCGTTAGGGACGCTACGAAAGGCAGAGGAGGCAATTCGTCTTTTGGCGGCATTTGATGTCGAAGCCAAGTGTGTAGAGAGAAAGAAAAACTATATCGTGTATGTAAAAGAAGGGGCGCGTATTGTAGATTTGCTCAATGTCATGGGGGCTCATGTGGCGTTGATGGACTTTGAAAATGTCCGTATCTTAAAGGAGATGCGAAATTCCATTAATCGTCAGGTGAATTGTGAGACGGCGAATATTAAAAAGACCGTTTCGGCTGCCACGAGACAGATTGAGGATATACAGTACATACAGGAAACTTCAGGGTTTGGTATGTTGCCCAAAGGGTTGGCTGAGATTGCGAAACTTCGATTGGAGCATGCAGAGGTACCACTAAAAGAGTTGGGACAGATGTTGGATCCACCCATTGGAAAATCCGGGGTGAATCATCGTTTGCGAAAACTCAGCGAAATCGCGGAAGAGATGAGGAACGCGGTAAAATAATCAAGAAGCCACGATGATATGTGGCAGGCATGGAGGATAAGAATGATTGAAAAGAATGTAGAAGTAAATATTGCAGAAGAAGGTGCAAGACCAATTGCAAAGCTGGTACAGATTGCCAGTCAGTATCAGAGTAAAGTAAACATTAAGCAAAATGAAAAACTGGTAAATGCAAAGAGTATCATGGGTATGATGACGCTTGGGCTTGTGGTAGGACAGAGCCTTGAGGTGGCAGTAGATGGCGAGGATGAAGCAGATGCCATGAATAGCATCGAGCAGTATTTACTCGGCAAATAGAGAATGAAAAGATTCTGAACATGTACACCTTTCCGTATTGGTCGGAAGGGTGTCTTTCTATATACAGTGAATTATGGGAGGAAGGATATGAATTTTACGCATCTTCACGTCCATACAGAATATAGTTTGTTGGATGGTGCCAGTAAAATAAAAGAGTTGGTTGCCCGGACAAAGGAACTGGGGATGGATAGTATCGCCATTACGGATCATGGTGTAATGTACGGTGTCATTGATTTTTATCGTGCGGCAAAAGCGGAAGGGATTAACCCGATTATCGGCTGTGAAGTTTATGTGGCACCAGGTTCTCGACATGACAGAGAGACAGGTCAGGGGGAGGAACGTTATAATCACTTAGTTCTTTTGGCGGAAAATAATCTAGGGTATCAAAATCTCATGAAAATTGTATCCAAGGGATTTACCGAAGGATTTTATTATAAGCCTCGTGTGGATTATGAGGTATTGGAACAATACCACGAGGGAATTATCGCGTTGAGTGCATGTTTGGCAGGAGCAGTGGCGACACGACTGGTAAAAGGGCTCTATGAAGAGGCGAAGGAAGAAGCGTTGAAGTTGCAGTCTATCTTTGGGGAGGGGAATTTCTTTCTTGAATTACAAGATCATGGGTTGCAGCCACAGCAGACGGTAAATCAAGGACTTCTTCGCATGCATGAGGAGACGGGAATTGATCTGGTGGCTACCAACGATATTCATTATATCTACGATACGGACCAGGAAGCCCACGATATCCTTCTTTGCATCCAGACTGGTAAGAAAGTCAGTGACGAAAACCGTATGCGTTATGATGGTGGTCAGTATTACTTGAAGTCGCCAGAGGAGATGGCAGAACTATTTCCATACGCCAGAGAAGCGCTGGAAAACACCCACAAGATTGCGGGGCGTTGTCATGTGGATATTGAATTTGGTAAATACAAGTTGCCACAGTTTGATGTTCCTGCGGGATACAATGCAGAGAGTTATCTTCGAAAACTATGCGCAGAAGGCTTGGAGAAACGTTATGCCGGTTCAGATTATGATAGGGAAGAGTTGGAATCCCGTCTGGAATACGAGCTGGATACGATTGTGGACATGGGGTTTGTGGACTACTTTCTCATTGTGTGGGACTTTATTAAATACGCCAAAGATCGTGGTATCCCAGTGGGACCAGGGCGTGGTTCCGCGGCGGGAAGTATTGTTTCTTATGTGCTGGAAATTACGGATATCATCGATCCGATTAAATACAGTCTGCTTTTTGAGCGTTTCTTGAATCCAGAACGTGTTACTATGCCGGATATCGATATTGACTTTTGTGTGGAACGACGTCAGGAAGTCATTGATTATGTGACAGAAAAATATGGTAAGGATCGTGTGGTTCAGATTGTAACCTTTGGAACCATGGCGGCTCGTATGGTAATTCGCGACGTGGGACGTGTGCTGGATCTCCCGTATAGTTTTGTGGATGGCGTGGCAAAAGCGGTGCCAATGGAACTGGGGATTACGATACGCAAAGCACTGGATATGAATCCGGAATTGCGAAATATGTACGAAAGCGACGAAGGCATTAAGAAGTTGATTGACATGTCCATGCGTCTGGAAGGATTGCCAAGACATACCTCCATTCATGCGGCAGGTGTTGTTATTAGTCCACGAGAAGTGGATGACTTTGTGCCGGTATCCCGGGCGGCAGACGGAACCATTACGACTCAGTATACCATGGTAACATTGGAGGAGTTGGGACTTCTGAAAATGGATTTCCTTGGTCTTCGAAACTTGACGGTGATAAAAAATGCCATCGAAGGGATTTTGTCCTTGGATGACATTGATTACAATGATAAAAACGTATTTGAAATGATTTCTGCTGGAAAGACAGAAGGTGTATTTCAGCTGGAAAGTGCAGGTATGAAAAGCTTTATGAAAGAGTTGAAGCCGGAGTCGCTGGAGGATATCATCGCGGGTATTTCTCTGTATCGTCCGGGTCCAATGGATTTCATACCGAAGTATATTGCGGGAAAAAATGACAAAGATAATATTGTCTATGATTGTCCTGAATTGGAACCTATATTGGCACCGACCTACGGATGCATTGTGTATCAGGAGCAGGTTATGCAGATTGTTCGAGAACTGGCAGGCTACAGTTACGGACGAAGTGACCTTGTGCGTCGAGCGATGTCGAAGAAAAAAGCATCGGTGATGGAGCAAGAGAAAAACAATTTCATATACGGAAATGAAGAAGAAGGCGTTGAGGGGTGTATTAAGCGAGGGATTCCAGAGGCAGTGGCGCGTAAAATATACGATGAAATGACGGATTTTGCCAAGTATGCCTTCAATAAATCCCATGCGGCTGCGTATGCGGTTGTGTCATATCAGACAGCGTATTTGAAGTATTATTATCCAAAGGAATTTATGGCTGCACTGCTGACATCGGTTATGGAAAATACTGGAAAGATTACGGAGTATACCATGACTTGTCGTCAGATGGGAATTGAGATTTTGCCACCGGATATTAATCAGGGGGAGTCCAAATTTACTCCAACAGAAGGTGGCATTATGTACGGTCTTGCAGCTATCAAGAGTGTAGGGCATGCTGTTATTGATGAGATTATCATGGAACGAAAGGCGGCAGGAAAGTATGCGTCTTTGAAAGACTTGTGTGCAAGAATTTCTGGTAAATCTGCAAACAAGCGAGCGCTGGAGAGCTTTATCAAAGCAGGAGCCTTGGATTGCTTAGAGGGAACTCGTAAGCAGAAGATGAGTGCCTACGCAGGGATTCTGGAAGGAATCAGTCAGGAGAAACGAGTAACCATGACGGGGCAGATGTCGCTTTTTGATTTTGCTGGCGAGGAAGAAAAGGAAGAGTTGGAAACGAAGCTTCCTGATGTAGGTGAATACGACAAGGAAATGATTCTTGGCTTCGAAAAAGAAGTACTCGGTGTGTATATCAGTGGTCATCCGCTGGAAGACTACATTTCGGTCATGGAAAAGAGCATTACTAGAACCACAGCAGACTTTATTGCGGCGGAAGGAGAAGAAGTTCCTCGTGTTCGAGATAACGAGACGGCAGTTATCGGTGGAATGATTGTGGAAAAAGTGGTAAAGACAACCCGGACCAATAGCATTATGGCATTTGTGACCTTGGAAGATCTTATGGGAACAGTGGAGATTATCGTGTTTCCAAAGGATTATGAAAAGTATCGTGCATTGTTGGAGGAAGATCGGAAGCTCTTTATCAAAGGCCGAGTTACTGTAGAAGAGGACAAGCCGGCGAAGCTGATCTGCCAGAAAATCGTCCCATTTGATGAATTGCCAAAACAACTTTGGATTCAGTGTCAGACAAAAGAAGAATATTTGGAAAAGGAGGCCGAACTCTTCGGAATTCTTGGTGAGTACGACGGTCAGGATACGGTGATTATTTATCTTTCTCAAGATCGGGCAAAGAAGCAATTACCAAATAGTAGAATGACAAAAGTGTGCCCAAAATTATTAGAAAAACTTTATGAAAAATTTGGTACAGATAATGTGAAAGTTGTACAAATGAGTATTGAAAAAACTCTGTAAATATCGTAAAATAAAGATAGTTTCGGTGATTGGAGGTATTTGCTATGGCAGGTAAAGAGATTAAAACAATTGCAGTATTAACAAGTGGTGGGGATGCGCCGGGCATGAACGCAGCGATTCGCGCGGTTGTTCGTTCAGGAATTTCAAGTGGGGTTAAAATGAAAGGAATTCGCCGTGGCTATGCAGGACTTTTGGAAGAGGATATTATCGATATGGACACCATGAGTGTTTCCGATATCGTGCAGAAAGGTGGTACGATTCTTTTTACATCACGTTGTAAGGAGATGACGACGCCAGAGGGACAGAAAAAAGCAGCAGATATTTGTCGTAAACATGGGATTGATGGAGTTGTTGTTATCGGTGGAGACGGATCCTTCCGTGGTGCACAGAAACTTTCTAATAATGGTATTAATACCATTGGTGTGCCAGGAACAATTGACTTGGATATTTCTTGTACCGAGTACACCATTGGGTTTGATACCGCATGCAATACTGCCATGGAAGCCATTGATAAAGTGCGAGATACATCCGCATCTCACGAGCGTTGCAGTATCATCGAAGTAATGGGACGTACTGCAGGACATCTTGCTCTTTGGTGTGGTATTAGTAATGGTTCGGAGTATGTATTGGTTCCGGAACGCGACCAGAATAATGATGAAGAAAAAATCATCGAGAAAATCCGTGCCAAGAGAAGAATTGGTAAGAAGCATCATATCATTGTTAATGCAGAGGGAACCGGAGATTCCTATGGTATGGCAGAGCGAATTGAAAAAGCCACCGGAATTGAGACCCGTGCAACGATCATTGGTCATATTCAACGTGGTGGTAATCCAAGTTGTCGAGATCGTGTGTATGCGTCAGCGATGGGAGCTTTGGCAGTAGACCTTCTTTTGGAAGGAAAGACAAATCGAGTAGTGGCATACTGCAATGGCGAATATTGTGATTATGATATTGACGAAGCATTGGCGATGACAAAGGATATCAATCAACATTTGTACAATCTGACGATGCGTTTGTCTAGATAATAAAGAACAATAAAAAAGAACTTCATGCCTTGGCGTGAAGTTCTTTTGTGTAATCAAACATAAAATTAGTCAGATACTGATTCGAAGGTTTCGAAATCATCCTGCTGTGTTTCTTCTATTTCATCATAATCAGAAGAAGTAAATTCAAATTCATCATTTTCTGTTTTTTCTTCCTTCTCAGGAACGTTTATGGTTACGTAATCGCGGTCTGCTACATCGTCGTCCTCATAAATGTCGTTATCAAAATCATCGTCGTCATAGTCCTCAAGATAATCTTTCATCAACACTTTTTTCAGAAAATAGAGAGCTCCTCCAATTGCGACAACGGCAGCTCCGACCCCCAGAAGAAATTTAAGAAATTTTTTCATATTTCATCGTCCTTTCTTTCCGTATGCTTATTGTGGCAATTACGGCAATTTATATACATATTTTACGGTAAAAAAATAGAATTGTAAAGGGTTTTATACAAATCTAATCCCTTAAAAAAATAAAAAAATGAAATTTCTGAAAAGTTTTAATTGTAAATTATTTATAAATAGTGTAATATTAAGTCGTAGGGTCATTTATTATACGATTCATAATTTTTAAACGGAGGATTTTTATTATGGCAGTGAATGCAACAAAAAAAACAGATGCAGCTGAAAATAATACAACCAAGGTTGAAGTTAAAGAAGCTGAGACAAAGACCGCTACACCAGTAAAAGAAGTAGCGAAGAAGGAAGAAAAAGAAGCTCCAGCAAAGAGCGCAACAAAGAAGACAACAAAGAAATCTGCTAAGAAAGGTGCGAAAAGAGGACCAAAACCAGCATCTGAAAGAACAGTAGAACTTTATGTTCAGTATGGAGAGAAAGAAGTAACTTATACTGATCTTGTAACACGTGTAAAAGATATGTGGAAAGAGCAGGGTAAGAGAGAGACATCTTTGAAATCTCTTAACATTTATGTTAAACCAGAAGAGTCCAAAGCGTATTATGTAATTAATGAGAAAATTACAGGTGAGTTGGATTTCTAAGAATACCATATATTGAATGAAATAGAGAGTCAAGACTTGTGGAATTACAATGATTGACTCTCTTTTTTGCTTTATAGGAAAGTTCGTCCTATAAAGCAAAAAACGCTCCGCTTAGGATGCGTACCTCGCGGAAAGGAAAGTAATTGCTTCGCAATTCCGCTCGGACGCGAAAGAGTCGCAAGCGACTCTTTTTTCTTGAAAAAATATGGAGAAAGTGATACAATAAATCAGTAGTCGTGCTGACACACAAAGGAGTTCCTGAGTGGGAAGGCGGCAGTATATATATGAATGGGAATCATTGTAGGTTACGTGCTAGGTAGGTGCGTGGCTTGTGTGTTATATACTGTTAATTCTGTGTCCTAACGAGTGCGTTAGGGCTTTTTACTTTTTGAGGAGGGCAACGATGCAAAAACGCTTGGCTGTAATTGGGATTATCGTGGAAAATCCAGACTCTGCAGAGTTTGTAAATGACATATTGCACGAATTTCGAGAATATATTGTGGGGCGTATGGGGATACCATACCGGGAAAGAAATATGTCTGTAATTAGCGTTGTGGTAGACGGGCCCAATGACATAATTAGTTCCATGTCAGGGAAGCTTGGTATGATAGATGGTGTGACAAGTAAGGCGGCATACGCTACAAAATAATAGATAAATAATACAAGAATGGAGAGGAATAAATATGTATAATCCGAAATCAAGTATCGCATCTGAATTTATCCATGATGGAGAAATTCGAGAATCATTGGAATACGCAAAAGCAAATAAGAGTAATAAAGAATTAATTGATTCAATTATTGAAAAAGCAAAAGAGATGAAAGGTATCACACACCGCGAGGCAGCAGTACTTTTGGAGTGTGATCTGGAAGAAGAAAACAAGCAGATTGAGGAATTGGCAAGGGAAATTAAACAGCGTTTTTATGGAAACCGTATCGTTATGTTTGCGCCGTTATATCTTTCCAATTATTGTGTAAATGGATGTACGTATTGTCCATATCATCATTCCAATAAACACATTCGCAGAAAGAAATTAACGCAGGAAGAGATCAAGCAGGAAGTGATTGCACTTCAGGATATGGGGCATAAACGTCTGGCCCTTGAGGCAGGAGAAGATCCAGTCAATAATCCTATTGATTATATTTTGGAAAGTATTGAGACAATTTATAGCATCAAGCATAAGAACGGTGCCATTCGTCGTGTCAATGTAAACATTGCAGCCACAACGGTAGAGAATTATCGCAAGTTGCGTGATGCAGGAATTGGTACATATATCTTATTCCAGGAAACATACAACAAAGAAAGTTATGAAAAACTTCATCCAACGGGACCAAAGCACGACTACGCTTACCACACAGAAGCCATGGATCGTGCCATGGAAGGTGGTATTGACGATGTAGGGCTTGGTGTATTGTTTGGTTTGGAAACATATTTGTATGAGCTTGTGGGTATTATTATGCATGCAGAGCACTTGGAAGCGAAATTTGGAGTGGGACCACATACCATCAGTGTTCCTCGTATTTGTCCGGCGGATGATATTGATCCAGACAATTTCTCAAACGCCATTTCCGATGAAATTTTTGAGAAGATTGTAGCGATTATCCGTATTGCTGTACCATATACAGGAATGATCGTTTCCACTCGTGAATCCAAGGAGACGAGACGAAAAGTGTTGGATCTCGGTATTTCCCAGATCAGTGGTGGTTCCAGAACCAGCGTGGGTGGTTACGCGGAGGAAGAGCCAGAGGAAGAAAATTCCGCACAGTTTGATCTTAGCGACCGTAGAACCTTAGATGAAGTGGTAAACTGGCTTTTGGAACTGGGGTATATCCCAAGTTTCTGTACAGCGTGCTATCGTGAAGGAAGAACCGGTGACCGTTTTATGAAACTTTTGAAATCCGGTCAGATCGTCAACTGTTGCCAGCCAAATGCGTTAATGACATTAAAAGAGTATCTGGAAGATTATGCTTCGGAAGATACCAAGAAAAAAGGCGAGGCAGTAATCGAGAAAGAGCTGGAAGTGATTACCAATCCAGTGGTAAAAGAAAAAGCAACGGAATATATTGAAAATATCCATGAAGGAAAGAGAGATTTCCGATTCTAGAAGAGAAAAAGTTGTAACCTACAATTATTAGAACAAAAGATGAGAGAGTATGGGGAATAATAGAAGTGTTAGCTAGGGTAAATTTAGGTAAAGAAGCCTATATGAAATAACTAAAACCATCCCATTTTCTAACCCTTATTTCTTATGGAAATGAAACCATATCTGCATGGAGACATTAAGTCGAACATGCAGATAGACTTGGGTTCATTGGAATGTCCAAGAAATCGGGTTAGGAAAATGAGATGGTTTTACTATTTTATATGGATTGTTCCTAATTAAGTGCCAAATGCACAGCGAATCCGCCGAATTCACCTTTCAGATAAACAAACTTCATGGCACCTTTGTCTGTGTAAAGAGCAGTATCCATATCAAATTCAACACCCTGATTAGCTAAATGATATACTGCGCGATCCACAGAGTTACAACCAACGGCGATGTGTCCCATAGTTCCTTTTCCTTGAGACTTCATTACTTCTACACCTTCTCCACAGAAGTAAGAATCATTGCCTTCATTTTGGGTGAAGCCAAACATAGAAGCGAATGCATTGGCTGTAGTAGCTGCTGCACTGTTATCTGTGGAATTGATGCCGATGTGCTTGATGCGGAAGCCAAGCATATTTGTTACCGCTTCTCTTGTAAGAGAAGTGATTTCATCAAATTTACCAGCGTTGATTAGGTCGCCACTTACCATCCAGCTGCCTCCACAAGCGATAATGCGGTCGAATGCCAGGTAATCATTTAAGTTTTTTGCGTTGATTCCACCGGTTGGCATAAATTTCATATTTACATAAGGTGCGGCCATGGACTTGATGAGTTTTAATCCACCGATTGCTTCTGCTGGGAAGATTTTTACTACATCTAGGCCAAAGGAAAGTGCCTGTTCAATGTCACTTGGGTTTGCGCAACCTGGAGTGACGGGAATATTTTTCTCTACACAGTATTTTACTACTTCTGGGTTGAGACCTGGGCTTACAATGAATTTTGCCCCAGCGTTTACTGCGCGGTCAACTTGATCTGTTGTCAGGACCGTTCCAGCACCGATAAACATCTCAGGAAATTCGGTTGCCATAATACGGATTGCTTCTTCTGCACAGTCTGTACGGAAAGTTACCTCTGCACATGGAAGGCCACCATCGCACAATGCTTTTGCTAAAGGTCTTGCGTCTTCAATTCGATTTAGTGCAACAACTGGCACGATACCGATTTGAGAAAGTTTTACAAGAGTTTCGTTCATTTTTTGAATCCTTCTTTCTAAAAATATTGAAAAATTGTCTTATACCCTAATTCCCCACACATAATTATACTACTTTTGTCCTATAAGTCAATGGAATTTCCTTGTTGTGTTTTGGCACCAATTAGAGTAGAATAAGAGTGGTTGTTTTGCGTTGAGTGAAGCAAGGCAAAGCAAAGGAACAATAGGGGGTGCGATTTAATGAAAAATAAGCAATATGAGTCGCGTAGAACAGGCAAATGTGTCAAGGTGATATCGGAATGCGTGATTTTACCAGAAAATGCACAGGCAGTGTGTTATCAAGAATTAGATGGCCAGCAGCCGGTATATGTGTTGACGAAAGAAATGTTTGAAGCTACATTTGAAGAATGTGGTACCAAGGAAGAGAATGTGACTGTGGAGGAAACCCCAACGTCTATGGACAAGCTACTTCGATTTTTGGATGCGGACACGTATCGTGAAAAAATGCAGATTTTGGATGATATGAAAGAGGACTTAAATGATCATTTGTTAAACAATATGGCGGTGAGTCTGGATCTTTCCATTGACGATGGCGTGGATGGTTATACATTGATTATGTCAGAGTTGAAGATTCGAAGCAGATTTGAAGGGAAACGTGGAGAACGATTATGAATTACCGATTGAAGATTCAGTATGACGGAACGAGATATAGAGGA
>JAZNJZ010000048.1:0-4852 GCA_045578325.1 Eubacterium sp. | reverse complement strand
CCCAAAAAGATATCCTAACGAGACTTGTTTCGCGCCGGTGAGAGCATCTGCGTATTTTGCAGTGCCTCACCGCTGCGTGAAATGTTAGTGCGAACGGTCTCGTACTGGATATCTTTTTTGGTATATGCCTTTATAAAAGTCAACCAACTTAGTACGTGAAATGTTAGTGCAAACGGTCTCGTCAAGGATATTATTTTATTATATGCCTTATTATGAAAGAAAAAAATAAAAAAACCTCTTAACTCATTTCCCAAAACGTCCGATACATATTGTGAGGAAACGTAAATAAGATATTTTTATAGGTGGTGAATATTATGAGAATTGATGCTTATATGCAGGTTAATCAGCTTTATCAGTCAAGCAAGACAAGAACAACTGCAAAGACATCAAGCGCAGAAGTGACGGACAGCTTTGAAGTTTCTGCTCACGGAAGAGCACTTCAGGTTGCTAAGAAGGCAGTATCAGAGGCACCGGAGGTTCGCGAGGAGAAAATCCAGGACATCATGGATCGAATGAAAGCTGGAACGTACCACGTATCCATTGAGGATGTAGCAGAAAATCTTGCGAATCGTCTACTTGGATAATCGTTTTAGGAGGAAAGTTCTTTGGCAAGTTTGATAGAAGAATTGATTGACACACTGGATCGGGAAGAAAAGCTTTACGCGAATTTGATTCCTGTCCAGGAGGAAAAGATAAGGGCGATTATTGCTAATGATTTGGATGCTCTGGGAAGATTGTCGGGAAGTGAACAAAAACTGGTGGATGAAGTTACGAATTTGGAAAATAAACGAATCCGGGTGTCAGATGACATCGCGACAGTTTTAGGAAAACGCCCAGGAAGCATGAATTTAGAACAGATTGTTCAGGCATTGAAAAATCAGCCCGAAGAACAGAAGACACTGAAGAACTTGCATGATCGGCTGCGACGGACCATGGCCAGATTGCAGGAGTTAAATGTTCAAAACAAAGCTTTGTTACAAGAAGCATTGGAAATGGTAGAATTTAATATGAATGTGATACGAAGTACACGGATGTCTTCAGGAAGCAGTAATTATTCAAACACAGCCGCTCAAGTGGATATGCTTGATATGGGAGCTGGTATGTTTGATGCAAAGCAGTAAGAGCACATGCTGACCTTTATTCTGTGTGCTTCTATTGCGTTTTAGTACACGGGGAAAAGAGGAAACAGTATGGGAAATTTATTTGCTAGTTTTAATACAGGTGTGTCGGGATTGCACACGGCACAGACATCATTAAATACCGCTGCTCATAATCTTTCAAATGCGACGACCACAGGATTTTCTAGACAGCAGGCGATGGTTACCGACTCGTTTTATTCAACGAGTTATGGTGCTTATGCCAATCGACTTCAAGTGGGAATGGGAACGAATCTGGCAGAGATTCGCCAGGTTCGTAATACGTTTCTAGATACGCAGTATCGATTGCAAGTAGGACGCGAAAGTTTTTATACTGCTCAGTATGAAGCGGTTCGAGAAATTGAAGATTTGTTTGGTGAATTGGAAGGGGAAGAATTCCTCACTTCTCTTACCGATTTAAAATCTTCTGTGGATGAACTGGCAAAACAACCCAATGATATTGTGTTGAGAGCAGAGCTTGTTTCTGTGGCTTCCCAGTTCGCAGAGCGTGCGCAAGTTCTCCAGCATCAGTTGAGTGAATATCAGAAAAACATGAATCAAGAAGTGGAAAATCAGGTAAATCAAATCAATGATATTATTTCCCAGATTAGTGAGTACAACGTTTTGATTCGTAAATACGAGGCCACCGATGAAAACGCCAATGATTATCGAGATGCGCGTAATCTCTTGTTGGATCAGCTGGCGTCTTATATCAACTACGAAGCCAATGAAGAAGTAGATGGAACCGTTACTATATATGCCGAAGGTTCATTCCTTTTGGAAGGTAATGTTCAATATAAATTAACAACCGAATTTGAAAGTGAGACTTCTAAACTGTTAAAACCAGTATGGGAGTCCGGCGGGGATTTCTTCCTTCGTGGGGAACTTTCATATTCCATTGAAAATAATTCGGATACAGGTTCTCTTCACGGATTGTTGGTAGCACGTGGAACGCATATGGCAGACTACACCGACATTCCAAAGAAACCAAAGGAAGAGGATTACATTAATGAATTGACAGGGTTGCTCGATGAACGAGAATTCTTTAATGCAACCGAAAATTACAGAAAAGCAGTTGAAAATTATAATGAAAATCTGTCGCCTTCCATCGTAATGACGGTACAGGCACAGTTTGACCAATTGATTCATGGTGTTGCAACTATGATGAACGACATGCTCTGTCCAAACAAAGAGTTGGAATTGGCAGACGGAACCACCATTACTATTTTGGATACTGACATTGCTCCGATTGGAGATGATGAAGAAAGTACCATGGGAACCGAGCTTTTTGCCAGAAGAAATACAGAGCGTTATACAGAAATGACAGTTACTGTTTTGGATGAAGAAGGCAATCTTCAGCCGATGACAGTTTATAAATACAATGAGGAAGATCCGGCAGACCGATACAGTTTGTATACGGCAGATCAGATCGTGGTGAATCCGGCACTTTTGAAGGATCCGTCCAAACTTCCACTGAATGCCAATCCATCGGAAGGTCATGTGGATGGTTACACTATGAAATTGTGCGAAGATATCATTACAAAGTGGCAGTCTGAATTTGCTACGCTGGATCCAAATTCATTAACAACATATGACTTTAACGGATACTACGGAGCGCTGGTAGGACAGTTTGCAGTAGAGGGAAATGTCTGGAGAGGAATTATTGAGAATCAGGAAACTACGGTACATGCCATCGAAAATGAACGGCAAAATGTGATGGGTGTGTCCACAGATGAAGAACTTTCCAACTTGATTAAATTCCAGCAGTGCTTCAATGCATCTTCGCGATATATTACAGTAATTGATGAAATGATTGAGCATTTACTCAATAGTTTGTGATTACGGTAGAAAGGGGAAATTGATATGTCAACATTTCAGGGACTTGAGATAGCAAAATCCGGTATGCTGGCTTACAATGCAGCCATGCAGACAGCGGCTCATAATATTGCAAATATTGGAACCAAAGGCTATTCCCGTCAGGTAGTAAAAACATCGGCGCAGACCCGCAATGTCAGTGCGATTAAGGTTACGGGAGTAGGTGTATATACGCAAGGGATTGAACGAGTACACAATGATTATTATGATACCAAGTATGAGCGTGCCAATGCGACATATACCAAATACAGCACACATGCATATTATCTTAATGACGTACAGACGTACTTGTACTCAGAAGATGAGGCAGATGGCGGTATCACGACAGCCTTTGATGCATTTTGCAAATGCTTAACAGGAACTACGGGAAATGCGGGAGATGAAACTCGTCGAAAAGAGATTCTGACCTATGCAGACACCTTTACTAGTTTTGTTCAGGAGGCAGCAACCAATCTTCGAGCTTTGCAGGAAGAAGCAAATGAAGAAATCAAAACTACCGTGGATCAGATCAATGCGTTGGCAGAAAAGATTGCTTCCATTACAAAACAGATTAACACGTTGGAAGCCTATAGCAACGATCCAGCAAACGATTTGAGAGACCAGAGAACGGTTCTTTTGGATGAGTTGTCTGCGTATTGTAACATCGAAGTGTTAGAGAAAGAGCCAGCCGATGGTGTTGGATTAAATCAATATTATATATATATAGATGGAAGTATATTGGTTGATACGTATAACGTAAATGAATTGGTAGTAAAAGAGTCCCAGACCAGCAAGGCCATTAACGATATTGCAGGTTTATACGAAGTGACTTGGGCGGATGGAACACCATTCCATGAATATAGTTCTTCTATGGGCGGGAAGTTACAGGCGTTGTTTGAAGTGCGAGATGGAAATAATGCAACTGCTTTGACTGGAAAAGCAGATTCTTTGACAAACAATGCAACAGGAAACTTGGTAGTTACCATGAAAGGTGCCAATATCAACGATGTAAACCTTCTGAATATTCCAGCCCAAGATGGTGAACTTACGATCAATAGTTTTACTTATGCATACGAAAGTTTTGAAGTAGAAGTGGAAGAGGATGGAGAGTTTATTTACCATTTCACTTTAAAAAGTGAAATTAGCGCAAAGCAGGCAACGGTGTTGGAACGTTCCGTAAATAGTGGTTTCTCCGTTACCATCGGTGAGAGTGTGGACTATAAAGGAATTCCATATTACATGGCACAGCTCAATGAGTTTGTAAGAACTTACGCACAAGAATACAATGACACTCACAAGAGTGGATATGATAATTATGGTAATCAAGGAATTGATTTCTTTAATGCCCAAGTGGCCGCCACAGGAGATAATTATATCTTCACATCGAAGAAGGAAACCGGATACGACAGTTCCTTCTCTTCTCTGGCGAAGGCGGATGGAAATGGAAATTATACAGGTAGCTATTACTATATGACAGCGCTGAACCTTTGTGTGACAGATGCGGTGGCGAGAGATCCGCAGTTGTTAGCGCACAATGAGGCGTCTCTTCCAGGGCAATCGGAGAACTTAAATTTGCAGAAGTTGGCAAATCTCAAAGATAACTCCAAGATGTTTCTTCACGGTTCTCCGGATTCGTTCTTGCAGTCATTTACAGCGGATGTTGGTGTAGATGCCAAGAAGGCATTGACAATGGAGGCAAGTCAGCAGAATATTCGCGATGCTGTGGATATTCAGAGACAAGCTATATCGGGTGCAGACGAAGACGAAGAGGGCGAAGATCTGATTACATTCCAGAGTATGCTTTTTAACCAGTATAAAGTGCTCTCTGTTATGAACGAAGTGCTAGATAAATTGATTAATCA
>JAZNJZ010000047.1:0-8747 GCA_045578325.1 Eubacterium sp. | reverse complement strand
CGGTACGAGAACGATTTCCAGATTCGGTGGAGGATGAGGAATTGGATATCATGAGATATGAAGCTTATTTGTCATCGAAAAATCGAAAAAAGGGGTTGAATTATGCCAAGACTCTTGAGGAGGCAGGAACAAAGAAGGCGGCAAAGGTGAATCGGAAACTGGACAAAGTTGACGAGGTCTGGGTTCAGAGCTATGATATGAGCAAACCGGTTAAGGTGAAAGATGTGGATTATGTAAAGCGTTTGCGGAAGGCATGGAACCGCATGGAGCTTGTAGCCATTTCGAACCTAAGCGAAAATAATATGGATGTGGAAAATATGTTACAGATTGATTTTGTAAATGAAGGAAAAGTCCAACACCAAATGATGCTTAGTCCAAACAAGGTGTGTTGGGTGGATGGTGTTGCTAAATCTTATGTTCTGAATGTAGATGATTTTGGTATTGTTACATTATTGTCCATTGTGGGGAAAGGACAAGAAGGGTTATATTTGGAGAGTATGTTTTCACCAGAAGAAATGGTGGACTACGAGAAGGATATGGCGCTTTTTGAACAGGTACGATCCGATTCAGAGTCCATCTCCCAAGATATCTTGAAGCAGCGAGCGAAAGTTCTCTCTCGGAGAACGGGGCGAACGGTGTATGAGACATATTGCCAAGAGAGTGTGACTTATGAGACAATGAAGAAGTGGTATCAGAAAGCGAAGGAGCAGGATGTCTGTTATACAAAGGAAGAAGCGGATGTCTATGTTGATCGCTTAAAGGAATCGCTGAAGGACTTGAAAAAGGGAGAGGATGCCCTGGAAACATATTGTCATGATATGAACATTACAAAAGAGCAGTATTGGAATTTTAAACGAGAACTGTACTTGATACAATTTCCAGAAGAAAAGTATATAAACAAGACTGGATTGAGTTGGGAAGCAGTTTTAGAAGAATTGAATAAATAAATACGTAGTTGGAAAACCTTCAGAGTATCTGGAGGTTTTTCTTATGAGTAATATAATTGTATCGGTGCGAAAAGAACGCAAACGACGAAAAGCATTACGAAAGAAAGTTTGCGCCACCATCAGCTTGATTGTGTTATTTGTGACAATTGTCATATTTTATTATTTGTAACTATTCAGGACTCCCCCCGCCCCAATATTCGCATTTCGAACACTTCGTGTTCTTTCTCACCTTTTGCCAAGGCTAAAAATGCTCATATGGGGCGGAGGAGCCCTATTAGGACTAATGTGTGGAAATCAATGTCTCTTACGTGCAAGCACGACGATTCATTGATTTCCGCACATTAGTCCTGAATAGTTACTTTTTTTAAAAAAAACTACTTGACCTGTCGTAGTAGTTGTGCTATGATGTACCTACGACAGACGTACTACGATAATCGTAGTAAATAAGAAAACGCGGTTTTGCGGGATTGGAGGGTGTTATGATAAGTAGTGATGTAATTCGAGGATACAATGACACGATTATTTTGTATCTGTTGAAAGAGGAACCTTCGTATGGATATGAGATTTCAAAGGATATCAAAAAGATATCGGAAGAAAAGTATATCATAAAGGAAACAACATTGTATTCCGCCTTCTCACGAATGGAGAAAAATGGATACATTGAATCTTTCTTTGGAAATGAAACTGGTGGAAAGCGAAGAACTTACTATCGTATTACAGACGCAGGTCGAGAGTATTATGATCAAAAATGCGAAGAATGGTCTGTGACGAAAGAAGTAATTGATAAATTTGTATAGGAAAGGAAGAAGATAAAATGGAAACAATAAGGGAATACTTAAATAATTTGTTCATGAACCTGCCAGAAACGCCAGAGGTCTTGCGTGCAAAGGAAGAACTTATGGAAATGATGGAAGATAAATACGAGGAGTTGCTTCAAGACGGAAAAACAGAAAAGGAAGCAGTTGGTATTGTGATTTCTGAATTTGGAAACTTGGAAGAGTTGGCGGAGGAGCTTGGCATCGATACATATTTGAAGAAAGAGTCTGCTCAGGAGACTTCACATGCATCACAGAAACGCAACAAGAATGCCAATGCCACCGTGTATGGAATGGGATTTGCAGAAGCAAAGGATTATGTGGGCTATGCATGGAAACATGCGAAGTTTGTTGCGGTAGGAGTTTTGCTGTGTATCATGGCACCATTTGTTTCTAGCATCTTGGATGGTGCTTCGGTACAAGGGTACATCCCAGAAGGGGTGGCAGATGTGCTTGGAGCAATTACATTGTTTGGTATGGTGGCAGTGGCAGTTGGATTTTTCAACAACGCATCTAGCATGAAGAAAAAATATGGCAACATGGCAAAAAAATGTGTCTCCTTGGATGAGAAGGCAGGAAGCTTCTTGACACAGAAACAGGAGGCAGATGAAAAGGTTCGTTCGAAATTTTCTATGGCTGGTGTAGCACTTTGTATTTTGAGCTTGGTACCGTCTAGTGTTAACTATGCTCAGAATGAATTGGTAAGTGCGTGTTTGGATAGCAGCATGTTGGTGATTGTAGGAATTGGTGTGTTGTTGCTTGTACTTTCTGGTAGTGTGGGCAATCGCTACGAAGAGCTGGAGAAGGCAGTGGAAAATGCAGGAAGCCAGAGTGCCAATGTAGAATTCCAAGGTGGACATTGGGAAAATGCAAAGAAAAAAAGAATGCCAGGGTCGGTGGTTTTTGTATTTGTTCTTCTTGGATTACTAATTGTTGGAGGTAATATAGCAGGAAACGTGTACTACTTTACGAATCATGTTGCTTCAGAAGTGGAGCATAAAACCACAGAGCAGACCTTGGATATGGGGGATGCTACAAAATTATTGCTGAATCTGGATGCAGCAAATGTGCGTGTGGAACGTAGTGACGTGGCGAGTTCGTTGGTTGTTAAATACACAGGAGATTCTCGTTACGAACCAGTGGTAGTGATGAATGACAATCAAGTAGAGATTAAAGAAAAGAACAAGCGTCGATGGATTTTCCCAAGTTTTAACATCTTCCGTGGAAAATCATGGATCAACGAAGTGGTTGTTACTGTGCCAAGTTCCTGTGCAAACATGGATTATGAGGTAGATGTAGATGCAGGAAATATTACTACGAAAAATCTTCAGGGGCAGAAAATGAAATTCGATGTAGATGCGGGAAATATCGCTGTGGAAGATTGTGTTTTTCCGGGTGAGGTAGTGGTAGATGTAGATGCGGGAAATGTGAATATTAAGAGCTCACAGATAACCAGTATCGTTGGTGACGTGGATGCGGGTAACATTTTCTGTTCCCTCGCAAATGTGGCTTTGTCAAATTGTACACTGGATCTTCAAGTGGATATGGGAGAAGTTGAAGTGAATGGGCAAGAGTATGGCGGAGAGTTTCATCAGACTGCGCAATCCACAGAAGGTCAATCTGCAAAAATCAATCTGGATGTAGATATGGGTGAGATTAAAGTTGAGGCCTTGGCTCAGTAAAGGCGAGATAAGAAGTGATAGTAGACGGGATGGAAGTTTTATATTATAATGGAAAAAAATCACAAAGGGGGACATTCTTATATGAAGAAAGACAATGTGTTTTGGGGAGTAATCCTCGTGTTAGCGGCTATTTATATCATCGTTAATAGCCTTGGCTTTATGCCGGACGTAAATGTGGTACGACTGGCAGTCGGTATTATTTGTGTCATGGTATTTTGCAAGTCTTTGTATCGCTTACAGTTTGGCGGAATGCTTTTCTCGGCAGCTATATTTGCAATTACCTTTGATAATCAGCTGGGAATCACAGCCATTACACCATGGCCGGTATTGTGTGCTGCATTGCTCGGAAGTATTGGATTGGAGATGATTTTCGGTAAGCAAGTAATCAGGGGAAACAAAAACGCAAAAAAAAACAGTAGTTTCAACTCCGTCGAAGGCGGATTTGTATCAGGAGAAGAGGTAGTTCTCAATGCAGGAGTCTTTAACGGATACAAAAAGACGGTGTCATCGGATGATTTTAAAAAGGCGAGCATATATGCAAAGTTCAGTGGTGCGGAAATCAGCTTCGATGATGCCGTAATCCAGAGTGGTTCTGCTATCGTGGATTTGGATGTGATATTTTCAGGTGTAGAAGTGTACATACCAAAATCATGGATTGTAGTAAATGAAACGGACTGTATGTTTGGTGGTTTTGAAGAACATCGTTCACAATATGCTGGGGAAGAGGGACCGACGGTTATCTTCCGGGGAAGTGTGAGATTTAGTGGGGTGGAGATATATCGACTGTAATATAGCAAGCGCGAACTGGAAACGACGCTTGGGATTCTGTGTCCGTGATTTCTGTATCTGAATTCAAAACGACGACAACAGTTATCGAACTCGCTGCAAAGAGCGTGCAGCTCAAACATCGATAATGTTGCCGTAGAATTCATCTGACAGAAATCTACTTCCACGACGAATCCAAGCTAATGTTTCCTCTCGTGTTTGCTATATTTTGTATAAACGTCAAAGGTTTCCTTGAGATGATAGATTCGCTTAGTAAGCTCGCTATCTGCGGAGCCTATCTACATAAGGTTGCTTGGCTTTCATATAAAAGCATAATAATAAAATACTATCCTAACGAGACTTATTTCACGCTGGTGAGAGCATCATGTGTTTTATGATGCCTCACCGTTGCGCGAAATGCTAGTGCGAACGGTCTCGTGGAGGATAGTATTTTATTATATGCTTTATAAATGATACCAACCAACAATTTTCCCCTTGACTTCTCCCTATGACTTGTGTTATTCTATTATGGCGATGAATTAGGTCTTTTTTTTATGCCTAAATTTTACGGGTGCCGGTTGGACACGCTTGGACGTGTGGACAAAGTGGCAACAAATTTATCAAAAACTTACGGAGGTGACGTAATGCGTACTAAAATCACTTTGGAGTGTACAGAATGTAAACAGCGTAATTACAACATGACCAAAGAAAAGAAGAACCATCCGGACAGAATGGAAACAAAGAAATATTGTAGATTTTGTAAAACACACACATTGCACAAAGAGACAAAATAATTGCTTCGTGTGATGTTACGGAAAGGATGTGTGTCGAGTGAGCGAAGCAGAAAAGACTTCGAAGAAAGGCAACTTCTTCAAACATGTCAAAGCAGAGCTAAAAAGATGTACATGGCCTAAGAAAGAAGAATTGATTCGCCAATCCTCATTGGTAATTGTTGTATCAATCGTACTTGGCGTGATAATCGCAGGAGTAGATTGGTTGATTCGTTTAGGTTTGCATGCTATCGGTCTTTAAGTAGGAGGTTGCTATGGCAGAAGAAGCAAAATGGTATGTAGTGCATACTTATTCTGGATATGAGAATAAGGTAAAGGTAGATATCGAGAAAACGATTGAGAATCGTAACCTTCAGGATCAGATCCTAGAAGTTATGGTGCCTATGCAGACAGTTATGGAAGATAAAAATGGAGAAAAGAAACAGGTTCAGAAGAAAATGTTTCCAGCATACGTGTTGCTCAACATGATTATGAATGATGAGACATGGTATGTAGTCCGCAATACTCGAGGTGTGACTGGGTTTGTTGGACCAGGATCCAAACCGGTTCCATTGACTGCAGAAGAGATCGCCAATATGGGATTTCTGGCAGAGGCAGAAGAAGCTCCATACAGCATCGGAGATCACGTTGTGGTCACGAAAGGTGTATGGCAGGATACACATGGTGTTGTTCAGGAAGTCCATCCGGCAAAACACATGGCGGTTATCGAAATCGATATGTTTGGACGTGGAACACCAGTGGAAATCGATTTTTCAGAATTAGAAAAGCTATAAAACAGGAGGAAACTTGAAATGGCTAAGAAAGTTGAAGGATATATTAAATTACAGATCCCAGCTGGAAAAGCAACACCAGCACCACCAGTTGGTCCAGCGCTTGGACAGCATGGTGTAAACATCGTGGAGTTCACAAAGCAGTTTAATGCAAAGACAGCAGGACAGGAAGGAATGATCATTCCAGTTGTTATTACTGTATATGCAGATAGAAGCTTTAGCTTTATTACAAAGACTCCACCAGCTGCAGTACTTTTGAAAAAGGCTTGTAAGATTGAGTCTGGTTCAGGTGTACCAAATAAGCAGAAGGTTGCTACAATCTCAAAAGATGAGATTCAGAAGATTGCGGAGATGAAAATGCCAGACTTGAATGCTGGAAGCATCGAAGCAGCTATGAGCATGATTGCTGGTACAGCAAGAAGTATGGGAATCGTTGTAGAAGAGTAAATAAAACGAATGTAAGATTTAGACATCGCAAAAGACTTATGTCATTTGGACGTTGTGGGAGACAATGTTCGCTAATACCACTAGGAGGTTTTTATCATGAAAAGAGGTAAAAAATATATTGAAGCAGCAAAGTTAGTCGACAGAACTGTTCAGTATGAAACAGCGGAAGCGATTGACCTTGTGAAGAAAACAGCAGTTGCAAAATTCGATGAAACGATTGAAGCACACATTCGTCTTGGTGTAGACGGACGTCATGCTGACCAGCAGGTTCGTGGTGCGGTTGTATTGCCTCACGGAACTGGAAAAACTGTTCGTGTCCTTGTATTTGCAAAAGGTGATAAAGTTGCAGAGGCAGAAGCAGCAGGAGCTGATTTTGTTGGAGGCGAGGAGCTTATTCCAAAAATCCAGAACGATGGATGGTTTGAGTTTGACGTAGTTGTTGCGACTCCTGATATGATGGGTGTTGTTGGTCGTCTTGGACGTGTACTTGGACCAAAAGGCTTGATGCCAAACCCTAAAGCAGGAACCGTTACAATGGATGTTACAAAGGCTGTTAATGATATCAAAGCAGGTAAGATCGAGTATCGTTTGGATAAAGCAAACATCATTCACTGCCCAGTTGGAAAGGCTTCCTTTACACCAGAGCAGTTGAGTGACAACTTCAACACTTTGATGGACGCTATCATCAAAGCTAAGCCAGCAAGTGCAAAAGGTCAGTACCTTAAGAGCGTAACAATCGCTAGTACAATGGGACCTGGAGTAAAAGTTAGCACAGCTAAACTTGTTTAATTCGTTATTGACAATATCCGTAAGGATGTGTTAATATAATATACGTTATGACTGCCGTAGACAGTAAGTATTGAAAAATCGGAGATTTTCAAAGCAGTTTTACTTTGTAAAACGATGCGTAGATGAATCGAGATTTGGAGATGTAAGTGCGAGAGCCGCTTACCGAGGAGTAAAAAGGATAGAATTTTTCTGCCCTCTCTTTGTCTAGGCGAAGAGGGGGCTATTGTATATATACTCTCCTTTTTCGGCAGAAAATCTATAAGGAGGTAAATGAAACCATGGCTAAAGTCGAGTTAAAACAGCCGATTGTTGAGGAAATCAAAGGTTATGCAGCTGACGCAAAAGCAGCAGTACTTGTTGATTACCGTGGACTTACCGTTGAGCAGGACACAAGACTTCGTAAGCAGTTGAGAGAAGCTGGTGTTGTATACAAAGTATACAAGAACACAATGATGCTTCGTGCATTCGAGGGAACTGATTTTGCTCAGTTGGAAAAAGACTTGGAAGGACCTACAGCTATCGCATTTTCAGCAGAAGATGAGACTGCACCAGCAAGAATCTTGAACGATTTTGCAAAAGAGGCAGACGCACTTCAGTTCAAGAGCGGTGTAGTAGGTGGAACATACTACGATGAGGCAGGCATTAAAACTCTTGCTAATATCCCATCAAGAGATGTTCTTATTTCCAAATTGCTCGGAAGCTTGCAGTCACCTGTTACAAACCTTGCTCGTGTTCTTAATCAGATCGCAGAGAAAGGTGGCGCACCTGCAGAAGCAGAGGCTACTGAGGCAGAGGCAGCTGTAGAGGCTGCTCCAGAAGCTGCAGAGGCAGCAGAACCAGCAGCAGAATAATTCGCTGCATAACAAACAAAAAGAAATAATATTATAATGGAGGAATTTAAAATGACTACTCAGGAATTTATTGATGCTATCAAAGAGATGAGCGTATTAGAGTTAAATGATTTGGTAAAAGCTTGTGAAGAAGAATTTGGTGTTTCTGCAGCAGCAGGTGTTGTAGTTGCAGCAGCAGCAGACGGTGCAGCAGCAGGCGGCGCTGACAAAGATGAGTTCGACGTAGAGCTTACAGAAGTAGGACCAAACAAAGTTAAGGTTATCAAAGTTGTACGTGAGGTAACTGGTCTTGGACTTAAGGAAGCTAAAGATGTAGTAGAGGGAGCTCCTAAAGTAATCAAAGAGGCAGCTGCTAAAGAAGAGGCTGAGGATATCAAGACTAAGCTCGAGGCAGAAGGCGCTAAGATCACATTGAAATAATCGCGAAAACTTTGAGTTGAGCGTTCGATGAAATCGGAAAGAGTAACTCGTGCAAGCTTGCTTGCAGACGAGTTGCTCTTTTTGATTTTGAGCGGACATTCAACGAATGTCCGCGTGAAAAGAATAAAAAACATGGTTTCGTCGCAAAAATCCCCCTTTCGTCGCAATTAGGATTCAGAAAGCAAAAGATATGCTACAATAATGAAGCGACTGTTGTAGCATATTTTTATATTTTGGAGGAAAACTTGTCGTTCATTGCAAATTTTGGTTGTTTGTTGAAAATGAATTTACAATACCGGCGGGATATGTTAGATTGAAGTTGCAATCAGGGAACATACAGATTTTCCGAATATCGCAAATTTCGCCCGAATATCGCAGACTTCGATTTTGGGGAAGAAAATATGCTATAATATTGCTGGGTGTGCAATTCGCGCCGAAAAAGAGCATTTCGCGCTGAAAGTATTGCTGTT
>JAZNJZ010000046.1:0-1665 GCA_045578325.1 Eubacterium sp. | reverse complement strand
TAAAATGCTTTCAGAACGTTACGATATGGTTTTCTGTGGAGAGAATTACCATATTGCCGTATCGGATATTGTAGCCACACCAGATTTACAGCCCGATCTTTGTTACAGAAGAACTCTTACGGATTGGAAGGATTTTGTTACCCGATCCCCTGCTGAATATGAACGGTGGATTTATAATTCAGGGAAAGAGGGCGCAGGATTTGAGATAGCAGAACTCATTTCCCTCTCCAAAGACAAAAAAGTGATTGTTGATACTTGTATTCCTTTGGATATGCTTAAAGAGATATCGGATTATAATCACGTTGCAGTTATGCTTTCTCCTCAATCCATGAGTGTGGAACGTTTCTTCGACAGAAGTGATCCCGACAAACAATTTCTTTTGAGCGTTATTGACAGTTGCGAGGATTCTGAAGCTGTTATGGGAAACTATCGTAAAGGACTTGCACTCATCAACAGCAAAGAGCATTATGACGAATATGCCAATAGTGGTTTTTTCACCGTTGTGCGTGAGGATAATGGGCTCGATACAAGAGAAGAAATCTGCGATAAAATCGCAAGACATTTTGGATTGATGGGATGAAGAAATTATAGATTGAGATTTTATGATTTTTTAGATAATCATTCCACGATTTCAATTGTTACGTTATTGATAACTAATCACTTTTTCGCTGGACTTTCTCCTTTTTTGTGCTATATTGTTACAAAAAACAGGAGGTAACAAAATGATACTGCAAGAGTTAAAAAAGATGTATCCCAGAGCGAGTGAAGAAAGTGCTTATGGCGGTAAAGAATGATCTTGAAAAGCTACGTGGCAAAGACATAAATTCGTCAGAATTAGCCGAGAGGATAGACAAGCTCGTTACAGCACACACAATTGAAAAAGCCATAAAAACAAAAACAGAGGACGATTCAAAGCCGAATAAAATTGGCGATGAATCGTCCTTTGACGTTAGGGAGGTTTACGATGAAGGGAATAATTGAAGAATTATGGCGTGGCAACGTAATACCAGGAGAGGACAGCAGAACGAACTCCAAAGAAATGAAAGAATTACTTGGATATATGGCAAGACATCATGAAGATTTAGAGAAAAGCTTTTCTGACGAACAAAAAGAAATCTTCGAAAAGTTTCACAACTGCTGGACCGAATATGCAAGTCTTTCAGAAGAAGCGGTGTTTGCATACGCATTCAAGCTGGGAGCAAAATTGATGATAGAAATGCTGACCAAATAGCCAAATAATGTCACGCAGTAATCAAAGAAAAGCCAAAATATATATAATCCCAATCAAAGGCACATAAAATCCAGCCGATAGCACTCCCTACGGCCGGATTCTACTTCTCGATATTAACCCTACTTTTATAAATCAATATTCGGGTTATTTCTGCACATATCAAACCAGACAATTTATGACATCAAGCACGAGAGGATAACGAAACTCGAAGTTTCACAAAAGGTATTGACAAGGGGAAAACGATGTGATATACTATTGGAAAATAATGGAACTTTCGGTTTCACATAGGGTATTTTTATGAGAATAATGGACGAAAACAGTTTGCAAAAGCTGGCTGATTACATAAAGCAATATGCGAGGGAAAACAACGGAGCATCCCCTGCCCTTGCAGAGATAATGGATTACATGTGCATGGCGAAGGCTACGGCATATCG
>JAZNJZ010000045.1:0-55243 GCA_045578325.1 Eubacterium sp. | reverse complement strand
CATTTTCGATGAATTGTATTATACTGTTATACATAGGGCAGTTCTCCTTTGTTGTTTTTTGTTTGGTCACTTAAAACTTTATACAAAAGAGCTGCCCTTTGCAATATTTATTTTTCCGAAAGTTTCTTTACGCTAACTTGGCAAAGCTTACTGCGCCACCATATACAACGAATAAAAATATTCTTTCTTTGCCATCAATTCCTCGTAACTTCCATTCTCAACAATTCTTCCTGCTTTTAGCACAATAATGTTGTCGTAGCGTTTTAGCAGTGTTTCCTCCAAGGAATGGGTGACAACAATTCGCGTGGCCTCTTGGATTCCCAAGATGGAATTGGTCACCTGATAAGCGGTCTGCTTATCCAAGGCCGCCGTCGCTTCATCCACCAGCAAAACGGAAGAATTACGCAGCAAACTTCGTGCAATGGAGATTCTCTGTTTTTCCCCTCCGGACAAAGCATTTCCATTTTCGCCACACAGATAATCCTCACCATGTTCTTCTACAAACGGCAACAAGCCTGCCATTTCAATAGCCTTATCCACCGCTTCTTTCGGCGTCTCCTGAAACATCGTAATATTATCTCGAAGAGTGGCATTGAATATCATTACATTTTGTTGAATCACCGATACCACGTCATACAAAGACTCGTTACTAATATGTCGAAGTTCTTGTCCATCGTAGCGAATATTTCCTATATAATTGTCGTATGCTGCCAACAACAGATTTAAAAGTGTCGACTTTCCACTTCCCGAGGCTCCCACAAGAGCATAACTTTTCCCTGCCTCAAGTGTGAGGTTTATATTGTGCAACACGTTTTCATCCTCGTTGTAGGCGAAAGATAGATTCTCCAGCTGTATCTTATTACGAAATCCCTTTAGTGCCAATTCCTTCGCATCGCTGATATTTTCATTTAATGAATCGCACAACTTATCGATGAGCGCCACCGCAGCTTTTCGATTGGCAAATATTTCTGGCATAACTGCAATGGGCTGCAAGATAAAATTCATTAAGTTTACAAATACCATGACGATACCTGGCGTTACCCCTTTTCCCGACATAGCCAGATACGCACCTGCAATAAACACACCCAGCTGTGCCATTGTTGACGCCATTGCCGATATCGTCCCAACAATGATCGTTATCTTTTCCTTTTTGCACTTTGCTTCTTCCACATCGCCATTGCTTCTTCGAAAAAGTTCCAGCATGGCTTTTTCCGCTTTAAAACTTTTAATCACGGAGAATCCACTGATGCATTCCTTTACAGTGTCCGTAAATGTCATATTTTTCTCAGACACCTCAAGTTCTGCAGCTTCCATACGGTTCCCAACAAACACAGACGCAATGATTGGCAAAATAATCAGCACAATTACAATGCCTGTCAGCAACGGACTATACACCACCATCATAGCAAACGCCCCAAAAAACATCACTGCACTGGAAATCAACCCGAAGGTTTTTTCCAGATAATTTATCTCGATACTTTTTACATCGTTAGACAAAGCAGATATGTATGTTGCCGTGGTCTCACTTTGAAAGGTGTTAATATTTTTCTTTAATAATTGTTGAAATGCATATTCTTTATACTGTTGTACCGCCCTTTTCATAAATCGTGGTTTCGCAAAATACTCCAGTGCACCAAATACAACAATCATCAAAATCAAGCCCACTGTAATCCACATTAAGCTAGATAACTCCCTGGCTGATGGCACTCCTGAAATGGTGTCCACTAACTGCTGAATCAACCAAGATGTCATAAGATTCAATACAGCGACAAACAATGCCGCAAATACCGCCGCGCCAAACGCAATCTTATTTCCTCTGTAAAATTGCTGCAAAAACGACTTTCTCGTTATGGGTTCATTCTTTTTCATGTTCTTGTAAAACCTCCCATATATCTTGAATAAACTTCTGGCCTTTTGTCATTTTTTCTCCATCTATAATGACATTTTGAATCGCTTCCATCGCCGTTTTTCCCATGTCGTCATAAGCAACCGATTCCTCTGCCTCTTCCTCCAAAAAGCGTATTCCTTTCATGCTGTGAACCGAAGCCTCATCATACTTCTTTCCTAATGAATAGGCTTCTTTTATGCTTTTTTCCGATTGCTCATATTCTCCAATTTCTGCCTTCCACACCGCATACTGTGCCAACAACGTTGCCGTTATCTTGTCCAAAAATGTGATTGCATCTTTATCTATTTTCAAGCCATTCAGAAAATCCATCAACCACACGAGGGTTTCCATTCCCTTCTCATCCTTCAATTCGTGATACATATTTGCCAGGCCTAACATTGTTCGGCCGATCATTGCCAGGTTGTCCGCAAAAGATTTAATCAGATATGGTCGTGCCTCCTTCGGTTGTTTCAGCACAGTAGCATAAATAAAACCAATTAAATTGTTATTTATCCCACACATATTATTCTCTTTCAACAGCTCCAACGCCAAGTCGTTTTTTTCAATTAAAAGATAATTCTCAGCAATGCGGTTTTGAATCGTGGCCTCATTCATATCACCATCGGTATTTTGGTATACCAAAGAAAGCGCATGCTTGTATAACTCATTGGATCTTTCGATGTTTTTCGCATTCCGATCAACGGTAAAACGACACTGATACATTGTTGCGCTTACGTACACAACCTCAAAATGATTGGGATATTTTTTCAACGCTTTTTCCGCTTCCAAAACCCCGTCCTCAAAATTCATTTCTTGGATACACCGCGTAATCCGTTCCACTCGTTCTTCTGCATGCCCCCGTTGTTGCTCGTATCCCAAAAGAACATCTACAGAAATCTCAAAAAAATCAGCCATTTCCATAATAAGCTTTATTTCCGGCGTGGACAATCCCGCCTCCCATTTATAAACCGCACCAACGGTAACCCCCAGAGTCTCCGCCAGTTGCTCTTGGGTCAGTTTATGTTCTTTCCGCAATTTTCTTATATTTTCTGCTATTTTTATTTTCATTTAAAAAGACTCCTTTCACGATGTTACACATAGTTTATCATGAAAAGAGCCAAAATAAAAGATACCACCAATACGAATTGTATAATTATTTTTCTACTGTTGATATGGGTTTGCCTTTTCTTCCATCAAAATACACAAACCGATCAATGGCATCCAAGATATCCTTGAATTCCTCCCTTGGCGCAATTTCTATGTACTTCCGAAACAGCTCCGCTTCCTGTTTTCGATATGGTCCATAAAAAATGTCATACAAATTATGCCCCCGCATATAGATTTTGAAGGCCTCATAATTTTCTTTCAATTCTTCGATAGATTCGATATTCTTCCCTAAAACCTCCACAAGATGTACACCACTTCGGATGCGGTAAAGATATTCCTGCCACTTCTCATATAACGTCTCCCAAAATGCTTCCACGCTTTCTACAACACCAATCTTAACCATGATTTCCGGATTCAGGAAATAATTCTCGAAGGAATAATATTTTAATATCAAGACATTTTGACGTTGCACTACTGGCAACTTATCGATATCTTGCTGGTTTCGCTCTCGGTAATACTTGCAAAGTTGCTCCGCCAACTCATCTCGATCTTTTCCATCTCCATCTCGCACCATCAAAAATTGATCACGAAGATACAATTGATTCATGTATTTTAGGTTGGCATAGGTCTTAATATTGGTACAACTATTTGTAGTAATAATGGAGATACGAGACAGATTCCCCTCGCGATCGTACACCGCCGGGTAATACTTTTCCAGCAACAACGGCAATCGCGTCTTGTCCTGTCTTCCCTCCACGATAAATACAAAATCCACATTTAAGAAATCATTGGCGCTGTATCCCAGATCATCCAATATATCATCAATATCTGCATTTTGTCTTGCCGCCGAATATCCTTCTTCATCCAAAATCATCTGGCAAATCTGCCCACGGGTAAAATTCGACACCATATTTGGCGAGTGGGTAGTAAATATAACCTGATTCTTTTTGGACAACCGATACAAAATCTTACTGGCAGTTTTCTGTAACGACGGATGAAGAAATAACTCTGGATACTCCACCACAATGATACTTTGCATCACATTTTCATCCTCGATATAGGTTTCCAACATGGATAGCATGTAGATGCTCTTCATACCATTGCTAAGATGCTCCACTGTTTTAGAACGTTTCAACTCTTCATGCCATGTCTCCACCTCGATAGAAAACATTTTCTCCATATCGTAAGACAAGGAATAATAAATGTCCTCCACGCCGCCATTCTTTCGATAATTATCATTCATTTTCCGCGTAAATTCGTTGATATTCAGCTGAAATATTTTGTATTCCAACAACTTTGCGGTCTCATGTAGTTGTAATTCCTCTGGCTTTTTTTGATTGATCAAACCAATACAACTGAAACATTGATTGCAATTCTTCGCCTCGTCAAACATACATTTATTGGAGCGCAAGCAACTTAATTCCTTGGACTTTTGAAAGATTAATAAGTCCTCTTGAAAGGATGCCAGATTTCTTGTTGTATCGATAAAATGTAACTTTGGAAGAATCTGCATAATATCTGGATTGTGTTTATTTGTGCCATCATCATATCGCACTTTCCCACTGTGATTAATGACGCAGGTAAAGGAAAGGCAATCTCCCCGAAAGGATGGCAACTTTTCTCGCACTTCACGTTCCCAGGCATCGTACTTCTTATATCCACTGACCAACCCTTGGGCATGAAACTGCCGCAAATCTTCTTCTGTAATTTCAAGCACCATGGCAATTTCGATATTTTGGCGTTTCTCATTAAAATCATGCTCCCCCACGTTGTAATGCCCTGTCACCGCACGAATGGCATCCAACACCGCCGTTTTACCTGTATTATTTTTGCCCACCAAAATTAACGACTTCTCAATATCCTGGATTTCTAATCGCCGAATGGATTTAAAATTTTCAATGGTCAATGATAGAATTTGCATCGAGTTTCCCTCCTTTTCATTCCCTTCTATTTACCTCCGCATCTATTCGTCATATATACGTCAATTATACCATTCTCATTTCGCTCACTCAACCCTAAACCGATTTTGATTTTTCCTTCTTTCCATACAAAAAACTGACTTCAAGTTCCACCAAAAACTCAAAGTCAGTTTTCTCAACATCTTACGCTGTATTTATATTACTTACGCACATAACTCTGTCAAAATCTCCAGACACTTCTTATCTAGTGCCTCAATCTCCCAGATGTACTCACACGCCTGCGCTCTCACTTCCTTCTCTGCTAATTTCGCTGGTCTTTGCTCCATATTATCCCAGCCACTAAGCATCGACCATGTCTGCTCCGCAAGAGCTTTTTCCTGTGCAAACATCTCTGCCAATGCCTTATATTTCTCAACGGTACCAGCATCCACATCTTCTTTCTCGGAAAGCTTCTTGAAGTACTCGGACGCACTGCCTCGTCCATCCATGAGACAAGTAGTTGCATCATCCTGACAAGAAAGTCTCTCAAACAATAGTCCCTCATTCTCACTAGAGAAGTCACTATCTACGGAAAGCATCTTGGCCCAAGCTCTATAGCCCGCCACGCCCTTTTGATAGTCATTGTCCTTTCGACCTGTCATAACCCGGACTGCTGTTTTTAATATCTCCTCTGTGGATATCGGATCGCCTTCCACCAAGCCCAGACACATAACAGACTGAGTGTCTGTATTTTCCCACCAATTGTCGCAGACGAAGTAACCACTATCATCAAACTGCACATCTCCTCCAAAGATTGGATCGTTCTGGAAAAAGTTCCACCCGAGAAGTACATTTCCATTGTCTCGATATCCTGTAATGATACACGCCTCTGGGGGCCCGATGATTCCTTGGGCAATACATGGATACCCGGCATCAATATGTTCCTTGATAAACTGAATAAATTCTTCCTTCGTGGTAGATGCCGTTCTCTCAAGCATGGAAAATTCTCTTCCCAATGCCTTTGCCGCATAGGAATATACCGTTTCCTCTCCACCCTCTTTAAAGGTATGATAAATATCTACGTTACTCATGTCCCACGCTTTCTCATTCCATGTAAAACGAAATGCCCCGCCACAGATTACTGCTATGGTTGCATAGTCCAAATCGTCTCCCAAATAGTCCGCACATGCTTTCAAGCAAATCGGATATGGCGTAAGCCCGCCATAGGTTCCCCACTCCACCTTTGGAACACCGTATAAAATCGTACTGTCGCCGTTCTGAATCTTTTCTTTTTGTGTCATTTCAATATCGCTCCTTCGCTCTTTGCTTCTGAGCAATCCAATTCCATAAACACCATCCGTCAATTCCGCCTTTCCCATCAACGGACGTTCCTTACGAAACGCGCTAGGGGTCTTACCCATGGTCTTTGTAAAGGCACGTGTATAGCTTTCGTGATTGGAAAAGCCGTATGTGAGGGCCAGTTCCATCACCGATTTATCGGTATGCAACAAGTCAAATGCTGACGCATATAGCTGTCTGGTACGAACATATTGTCCCAACGAAATTCCCGTATGCTTCTTGAAGAAATCTCGGATATGGGCATACGAAAATCCCATTCTGCGCTCCAGCTCTGTATAATCCAATTTCCCTTCCGCAACGTGAGCCTCGATATAACCGATGATAGCTCGTGTATGTAATGGATAACTCATAGTCAACTTCCTTTCTTTTCATCGCGATGTAACATCATTATACACCATGGACGGATTATTTCTTGACTTTTTTGAGGATGTATCTCCTCAATATACAAAAAATCAGGTGTGGAAAAACCACACCTGAAATCCATTTTATTTTTTTACAAATTCCGTTATCTCTTGTACCGATTTTGTAATATCGGCTAATGCAGTTGTAACCACACCCGTACTTTCTGCTTGTGTAGCAGCTACTTGATTCGCTTCATTCACTGCACTCTCTACTTTTTCAACGGCATCGGTAATTTCCTGTAAGGATTCGCGGATTTCCTTTGAAGAATCTTCGCTTACCTGCGCCAATTTTCCCATCTCACTGGCAACCACCGCAAATCCACGACCTGCTTCCCCTGCTCGAGCCGCCTCAATGGATGCATTCAATGCCAGCATATTGGATCTAGTAGCATTACTTTGAATCGTAGTTACCCGATCAGCCGCCTTATCAACCGTCTTTTTAACCATCTCGGTGACTTCCCAGATACTATTCAACTTATCTGCCAGATTGATTGCCTCCTGTGCAACTTCGTCGATTTTATCTTGAGACTGGGTCATATTATCATTTAGTTGCTGAATGGACTCTTGTATCTTCATATCCTCTTCCATGGAATATGCACAAGCCACCAAACCAACTACTTCTCTACCTTCGAATACTGGGGTCAAAATTCCTCTAATCGGAACTCCAAGAACCTGTTTCGGAAGAAAACTTACACTCTGCACTCCACGCTCCATAACTTCAAGCATTTCTCTCTGTGCAGGATTGTCCCATTCCAACGGAATTCCTGGCACAGCTGCCGGCATCGAAAAACCCTCTGCTGGCCAAGTAGCAATCGCTGTTGTTCGGTCACACAACGACAACTGCACATCTCTTCCAGTCATTTCTTTTACCAGAGGCAATACCAACTCCAATGCCTCCATTATCTTATACCCCATACATTCATCTCCTTTTTAAAAAACACCAAACAAGTTACTTCGCATAATTACTCAATTCTTTTATAATAGCAAGTATGCGTTCTACTGATGTAGCAAACTCATTTACTTCCTGCAGATTGTGATTACTGATTTCGCATACATCCTGTGTGCTTGCGGAAATCTGTTCACTGGTTGCAGACAAGGAACTGATTCCTTCCGCAATTACATTGTTTGAGTCAATCAAAAATGTCATCAATGCTTCCACTTCTTTTACGTGCTCACTCAACTCAACGATTTTGCTAGCAATCTGCTCAAACTGCATGTCTGCTTCTTTTGCATAAACCCCTTCTTCACTCGTCAGTTCAGTTGTATGATTTGCTTTTTCTGTCATCACCTGAGCCTCTGCAGACAATGCTTCAATAATATCGGTGATATTTTCTGTCTCTGTTCTTGTCTGCTCTGCCAGATTACGAATCTCATCTGCAACTACAGCAAATCCTTTTCCTGCCTCTCCCGCTCTTGCTGCCTCAATACTAGCATTCAAAGCAAGCAAGTTGGTCTGACTTGAAATCCCCAAGATAATGTCCGTAATACTTTTCACCTGATCTGTTTTACTCTGAAGCTCGGATACCGTTTCTTTCATCTCATCGTTTGCTGCAATTGCAGACTCAACATGAGAATACAAATTTTTCATTGCTTCTTTTCCAATCATCAAAGCCTCGTCTGCTCTCTGCGCAGTATCTGCTATAGCAGCCGTTTTCTTATGTGTATTATCAATGATATCAACGATTTCCTGCGTTCTTACATTCTGCTGAATAATAATCTCTGTTGTATCATTAACTCCTTGGGATACCGCATTCATGGAGGAATTCACAGTCTTAGCGGATTCTTCCAATTTAATCATGTTACGGGACATAAGAAGGGTTTCTTTCTCTACCCCCTTAGCGGTCTCCATAATTTTCATAGCGATTTCTTTGTTTTCATCAGACATGGTCATGATTTCCTGCATAGAACTCTCAAAAAACTTTTTCAGCAGGCCTGAACCTATGTTAATAACAACCACAACCAACACAGTGATGATACCCTCAACCATAACTGATTCAAGAACCGTTTTATCTCCTTGACTCTTTACCATGGTTACTATAATTCGAGCAACGTTGGCAATAAAGAAAACTACACATGTTGTTCGAATCACCAGTCGATCAAAGGACAAAACCAAAATAAGAAAGATTGGAATCATATACGCGTACGTCACATTGGAATAAGCGTTTACGAGAATATAAAAATACAAGAACACAAACGCAATACCGACATACCTTGTATAGATAATGCTCTCCTTAAACTTCACAAACATCACAAGCCCCGCAATGAACACAACCAATGTTAGTATAATTGGTGGAACACTAAGCATCGGAGACAATCCTGACGACATCAACTGTGCAACATTACCCATTACAAGAAAAAAACTTGTAATCGCATGTGTCGCTAGAATCAATTTGTTAAGATTTTTTTGATACACCTTTTTCATAGATATTTCCTCCTTTTTTCTACGATTTTTCATTCATTCATATACCATAATCATATCATAATTCCATAAAAAAGGCAACTTTTCTGTCGTAAAATTCCCCCAAAAAACCCCAAATTTTTTCGCTCTGCACGTAACTGCCGAAGGCAGTTACTACGCGCGCATGCGCGCTATAGATAAAAAAGAGACATGCCATCTGCAAGTAAACTTGCATGACATGTCTTTTTTATCTGCATCGCTTATTGTGTTCGCGATCATTCTAGTTCAATTGTTCCTGGTGGTTTGGAGGTTAGATCATACAGTACTCGGTTAACTCCCTTTACCTCATTGATAATTCGGTTCATGCATTTTTGCAACACTTCAAATGGGATATCCGAGCACTCCGCAGTCATGAAGTCCGTGGTGTTAACTGCACGAAGTACTACTGCATAGTCATAGGTCCTTCCATCCCCCATCACTCCTACACTTCTCATGTTGGTTAAGGCAGCAAAGTACTGACCAAGCCACGTGATACCAGCATTGGCAACTTCCTCACGGAAGATAGCATCTGCATCTTGTACGATACGCACTTTTTCCGCCGTCACTTCACCAACGATACGCACACCAAGTCCCGGTCCCGGAAATGGCTGACGACTCACAAGATACTCTGGAATTCCCAACTCACGTCCTGCATTTCTTACTTCATCTTTAAAAAGGAGACGAAGTGGTTCGATAATTTCTTTAAAATCCACACAATCTGGCAAACCACCCACGTTGTGATGAGACTTAATAACTGCCGAGTCATCCAGTCCCGACTCGATAACATCCGGATATATCGTACCTTGCACCAAAAAATCCACAGCACCGATTTTCTTTGCCTCTTCCTCAAATACACGAATGAACTCCTCACCGATAATTTTTCGCTTTTGCTCTGGCTCTGACATACCTGCTAACTTCTTATAAAAACGCTCTTGACAGTTGACACGGATAAAATTTAGATCATACAAACCGTTGGGACCAAATACGGCTTCCACTTCATCCCCCTCATTTTTTCGGAGCAAGCCATGATCCACAAAGACACATGTCAACTGCTTACCAATTGCCTTTGCAAGGAGAACCGCAGCCACAGAAGAATCCACACCACCTGAAAGCGCACAGAGAACTTTCCCTGCCCCTACTTTTTTACGAATGGCTTGGATGGAATCCTCCACAAAAGATGACATTTTCCAATCACCACTACATTTACATACTTTATATACAAAATTGGAAAGCATTTTCGCTCCTTCTTGCGTATGAAGCACCTCTGGATGGAACTGGGTTGCATAAAATTTTTTCTCAGGCATTTCCATGGCCGCTACCGGACATACTGGTGTAGTAGCACTTATCGTAAATCCTTTTGGAGCCTCTGCAATATAGTCCGTGTGACTCATCCAGCAAATTGTTTTCCCGCCAACTCCCTCGAAAAGAAGTGAGGAATTATCTACCGATACCTCTGTTTTTCCATACTCACTAACCGGAGCTGTCTTCACCTTGCCACCTAACACATGAGCCATCAACTGAGAACCATAACATATCCCCAAAACCGGGATCCCTAAGTCAAAAATTTCTTTTTGATAACGTGGCGAATCCTCCTCATACACACTATTGGGTCCACCCGTAAATATAATTCCTTTAGGATTCATTTCTTTTATTCTATCTATCTCCAACGTATGTGGATGCACTTCACAGTACACATTACACTCTCTGACGCGTCTCGCAATCAATTGATTATACTGCCCACCAAAGTCCAATACGATAATACGTTCTTTTTCCATTATCGTTCCCCTTTCCTACTCAAAATATTTTTAAGTATACCACCACAGTTCTTTCTTGACAAGAAAAACATCCTACCTATGGTCGCGTTAGTTTATTAACCATAAGTAGGATGTCCTATTTCGTAATAAAATTTACATTAAGTTTTATCTTCTGTATTCGTATATCCAGAATGACTGTTATACAATCAATCTGTTTTCATCAAGGATTTGTAATCTCCAAGTAGTCAATCTGTGCATCCCAAGTACCATTGTCGTTTGAGCATACAAGCTTAACTTCCTGGTTTCCTTCGCCGTGAGATACGTTCTTAATTGTGTAAGATGCTGGGTAGCTTCCACCATAGTAGAATGTACCTTTGTACTCTCCACCGATGTACAAGTCAACCTGAGCCATCTCATCATTATTTGAGCATCCACGAAGTGTGAAGTTATGTGTACCATATCCGAAGTACTGTGTATAAGATGCAGAATCATTATTTGCATACAAAGCAACTCCGCTAAATGGTGAACTAATCTGTCCTGCATAAGAACCACCAAGTGTCATCTGCTCACACTCTGTTACATAAGAACCGTTAGAAGAAGAGCTTCCGCTGTTTCCACTGTTTCCACCATTTCCATAGTTTCCATTGTTTCCACTATTTCCATAGTTTCCGTTGTTTCCGTTGTTGCTGCTTCCACCAATAACGAGGTCGTTCTGGTAAACGTTAGCCCAACCACCGCTCTGGTATCCTTCGATACAAAGTGTTACTTCATACAAGCTACCAAGGCTCATACCAAGGTTAGCCCATGCTTTGAAGTGCTCGCTTACAGTAATTGTTCCGCTTGTACGTTTGCTTGTACGTACGCTCCAATACTGTTTGAAAGTAGTGTTACCATCGATAGATGGCTGATTGTAACGAGTTGTCTCGTATACATCATATGTACCACCGTCTACATAAATCTGGCCTTTTGCTGTAGCTCCTGGTGGTCTCCAAGTACCCCAACTGTCTACGATGTAGTACTCTACCAATGGATTTCTAGACCAACCATAAACACAGAGATATGAGTTTCCTTCTGGCTGATAATCTACACCATAGTTAAGTGAGATATTGCCATAAGAAGCATAGTTCTGTACACATCCAAGTGTTTTTCCTTTACGGAAAAGAGCATTTCCAATGCCGGAACTCCACCAGCACTCAAATGTTCCACCACCTGTGAGTGTCATGCTTGTGTCACCATAGTCTTTCCACAAAGCATAGTCATAGCCGTCTTCAACACCAGTTTGTTCGTTATAGATTGTTGTTGCTGCCTCAACTGTTACTGTTGGTAACAATAATGCCATACACAACATCAATGCTACGAACCCCATAAGTCTTTTTTGTTGCATTTTCGCAACCTCCTTTCTCCGATTACAAATGTAACACATTTGCAAGAAAAAGAAAAGGGTTTTTTGGTAATTTTTCATAATGTTTTCGTTATACCCCCTATAACGAAACACTTATCATTCCGCAACAGGCACGATTTTTCGTCGTTTTTTCACAAGTATACAGATATTTTTCGAAAACTCATATGCAAGTTGCACAAATGATTTTCGATAAAAAAAGGAAAACTTAACCGTTTTTTTGGTGAAGTTTTCCCTTTTTGGTTCTTATCTACTAATATTTTTGGTGATTATTTTAGTGTTTTTGCCTTCGCTGTAGAATATTTTCCCCATACTTTTTGACCATTTACTGTTTTATAAGCACGTACTTTGTAATAATACTTCTTCGATCTAGCTGTCTTCTTTTTGCAAGAAAGTATCGCCCCGGAGGTTACTGTCTTAATCTTAGAAAATCCACTTGTCTTAGCTCTGGAACGATATACTCGATATCCACTGGCTCCGGATACTTTATTCCACGAGACTTTTACATATTTCTTTGACGCTTTTGTCACCGAAACACCACTTGGTGCTGCTGGAATAGCCTTTCCCGAAACAACATCGGAATACGCACCAAAGTAATAATTACCATCAATCAAGCGATACGCACGAACTTTATAGTAGTATGTTGTTCCACAAGAAAGCCCGGTATTGGTATACGTTACCTTTGAACTAGAAGTAATCGACTTGATTTTTGTAAATGTACCCGTTGGTGATGTGGAGCGATAGATACGATATCCACTGGCTCCATCGGCTCCATTCCATGAAATCTTAACTTTGTTATATCCTTTGCTTGTGATTGCAATTGTTCCCACGTTTCCTACTGTAATCGCTTTTTCCACAAAACTTGTTTTATCCGTCTTTACCGTTACGGTTACATTTTGAATCTTACCGGTAATTGCAAACGTATACGTAAAACTCTCTGGTACACCTTTGATCTTATCCCACACAATAGCGCGAGTTGCTTCATCGTATGTACCACTATCAGAAATGTTTGCAGGTGCCATTGCACCTTCCGGAAGAACAACACCACAGAAAGACTTGCCTATCGCTTCCACCGGCAAAGTTATCTCACTCTTTCTACACTCCAACACGCTCAACTCTTGCAATGCAGATACATCCAAGCTAAGAAGCGCATTTCCATCCGCATATAACTCTTTCAATGCAACAAGTCCCTCAATTGCCAACGTGCGCAACATATTGTTGCTACAATCCAAAGTTGTCAACTGATGCAATCCCGCTACGTTCAGCATTGAAAGTTTATTGTCACTACAATCCAGCTTCGTCACACTGGTTATGGTCGCCAAATTCAAGAGAGTAAGATTGTTATCACTACAATCCAGCTCTTCTAATGTACTATCTGCGCCCACAGTCATCTCAATAAGATCATTGTAAGATGCATCTACCTTTTTCAGTTTTTTCAACGCGGATACATCCAGAAGTTGAAGATTGTTATGCGCACAATCCAATTCTGTCAATCCTGTCATATACTCAATTCCCTTTAGATTTACGAGCCCCAATCCTCTTACATCTAATTTTCCAGTAAATGCAGCCATTTTTTCGAGCATATCATCCGAAAGCTTATCTTCATCTTTGGCTGCCCCATCAAAAAACATATCATTAATCACTTTACGAAATGCCGTATCGGGAACCGCACTTTTAAAGTTTGGAACCGGCGTTGGTGTCGGCGTTTCTACTGGTGCTGTTTCCGTATTTGGTGTATCCACTGCCGGCGTTTCCGTTGCAGGCGTTTCCACTACCACAACAGATTCTTGTACATTCTCCGCTGCATCCATCGGAGATGCCACAAGCATTGGAATCATCAGTATGCTACACACTCGGGCGCACATTCTCTGAAATCTTTTTGTCATAATTTACTTACCTCACTTCTTCGTATATTCTATATTATATTTGTCATTTATGACAGGTTTTTGACCAAATGATGTCAAAAATAAGTCAATACCCCCACACATAATCAATGGCCTTATGACAGCATTCAATTTCTGTCCTTTGGAAACTTCCGCCATTTTCGCCATCTAACGTAAATGGAATCCTTTCTTGTGAAAGAATTTCAAACTTTTTACTATGAAGACCAATGATCTGATCATTTGGCTTTAGCGTCACAAAAGAATTCAACACTGCCTGAAGTTCAAGGGGCGTTTTTGGCATTTTAATAAAAATTCCTTCAAACAAACCATCATTTAATGATACATTTTGTTTCTTAAAAAGAGGAAATCCACCTATGCTTTTGGCATTGCTTACCATTCCAAACACAAAATCATCTTCGATTCGTTGCGTATCCGTCTGAATTACAGCATGATAAGATGTAATATTTCCAAGCTGAGCCATTGCCTGCATCAGGTACGCCGTCTTTCCCAGAAGGTTCTTTTGCGCTTGCGGTGTTTCATAGGAAACCGATGTAAAAGCCCCAAAGGCTGCCACATACGTAAAGCATCGTCCATTCATCAAGCCAATGTCTACAGGACGGACTTGATCCCCTGCTGCTATCTTAGCCGCCATTTTCACTCGCATAGGAAGTTTTAATCCCTTTGCAAAATCATTTACCGTTCCCGTCGGAATATAACCACATACCGGTCTCTCTTCCGGCGCCATTTGCATCAATCCTTGGGTCACCTCATGAAGGGTTCCATCGCCGCCGGAACATATGATTCGATCATAATCTTTCCCCTGCTCCAATACAATCTCCGTGGCCTCTTCCACACGCTGAGTAGCATAGATGGTCACTTCGTAATCTGCTCTCATGAAAGACTCAATTACATCGGAAAGCTTATTTTTCATCGTTTCCTTTCCCGCATGAGGATTATATATAAACAATAATTTTTTTGATCGCATAAACACATCTCCCTTTTAGACAATACGCCTTAGTCTGTTATGTACATCGCATCCCCAAAACTAAAGAAACGATATCCTTCCCGCACAGCTTCCTCATAGGCATTTAACACAAACTCTTTTCCTGCCAGCGCTGACACCAACATCAAAAGGGTGGATTCCGGAAGATGAAAATTGGTAATCAACTCATCCATAATCTTAAAGCGGTATCCTGGATAGATAAAGATTTCCGTATTTTCTTCCGATGCCGAGAGAGTTCCGTCTTCTGCTGCCGCAGATTCAATGGTTCGGCAACTGGTAGTTCCTACACAGATAATCCGTCCTCCTGCCGCTCTGGCACGATTGATCTTCTCTGCCTCTTCCGGTTCAATAAAGTAATGTTCTGAATGCATATGATGCGCCGTCACATCTTCTACTTTTACTGGGCGAAATGTTCCCAATCCCACGTGTAATGTTACATTTGCCACGAGAACCCCCTTTTCCTCTAACTTTTGGAAAAGTTCTTCTGTAAAATGAAGTCCCGCCGTTGGTGCAGCTGCGGAACCATCATACTTCGCATACACGGTTTGATAACGATTTTTGTCCTCCAATTTATGAGTAATATATGGAGGAAGAGGCATTTGGCCCAACTCATCCAAGATTTCCTCAAAAATCCCTTCATAAGAAAATTGAATCAAACGGTTTCCATCTTCCAATACATCGATAATCTCGCCTTTCAAGATTCCTTCACCGAATGTAATTCTAGCTCCTGTCCTAGCCTTTTTTCCCGGCTTCACAAGAGTTTCCCAAATATCATCTTCTCGACGTTTCAAAAGCAAAAATTCGATTACCGCTCCCGTATCTTCTCTTGTTCCAAACAATCTTGCCGGAATGACCTTGGTATTGTTTCGCACCAAACAATCTCCCGGCTTCAAATATTCTACAATATCCGTAAAGGTCCGATGCTCAATCTGGCCTGTCTTTTTATGAAGAATCATCAGACGTGAGGCACTGCGATCCGACAACGGATCTTGGGCGATCTGCTCCTCTGGAAGATCAAAATAAAAATCACTTGTTTTCATTTTCTTACTCCAATCCGAATTCATTTTTCCCATTTTCTAACCCCTTTAAACACCCTGTTGTCTATTCTATCTGATTCTCCATATCTTTGCAATAAAATCGTCGAATATTTAACAAAACATTTTCCGAAACTTGACAATAAAGTACTAGTGTTTTTCATAGAATAATAGTAAAATATAAGTAATATTTCACGTATTTAGAAAGGAATTTTGTATGGCTATTACGACCTATGCTGCCATTGATGTGGGATCTAGCGAGCTTGCCATGAAAATATACGAAGTTTCAAAGGCACGGGGCATGGTAGAACTTACCCATTTACGGCACAAATTATCTCTTGGCACCGAAGTATTTGCCACTAGTAAAATTTCATATAAAACCATGGCTGAGATTTGTCGGGTCATGAAGGATTTTCGTAAAAACATGGACGAATATCAAGTAGCGGCTTATCATGCTTACGGCACCGATGCGTTACGCGAAGCATCCAACAAATTAATTCTTCTTGATCAGATCAAATTGCAATCCGGCCTCAAAGTGAAGATTCTCAATAATAGCGAGGAACGTTTTTTGTATCATAAAGCGATTACACTCAAAGAACATACCCTCAATGGCCTCATTGATGATGAAGCACTAATTGTAGACATGAACGGCGGAAGTGTGCAGCTCTCTCTCTTCACACAGGGAACGCTGGAATTTACGATAAATCTAAAACTTGGCCCTTCCCGAATCCATGAATTACTTCACACGATGGATGCCGATATTTTCAGCTATCGTGATCTGATTTCCGAATACCTGGATAAAGATCTAAATGAATTTTATCAAATGTATCTACAAGACCGGAAAATTCGGCATATCATTGCAGTGGGCATCCTGGTTCCAGAACTAAAATGTCATCTAACAGAAACAAAGAACGAGTTTCATGGAATGATTTCCCGAAAGGAACTGAAACATCTGGAACTTCCAACAGGAATGGATTCTGACCAAAACGAGATCATCCTTTCCATTGTCTCCCTCCTGCAGAAGATTTCCGCACTCGTCAAGGCTGAGGATATATACCTTTCTTCCATTGACCTGTGTGACGGTATGGTAGCAGAATATACCGAAAAAAAAGTGCGACCATTGGCGGGACATGACTTTACACAAGATATTCTTGCCACTGCCAAGAATATTGCGTTGCGATATCATACCGATATGGCTCATACGGAAAATGTCAAATACCTTGCTACCGAAATTTTCGATAGCATCCGCAAACTACACGGTCTTGGGAAACGGGAACGTCTTCTGCTACAATTAGGTGCCATTTTGCATAATTGTGGCGCCTATATCAACATGGAGCAGTCCAGAGAAAATTCGTATAAAATCATTATGAGCACTGAAATTCTTGGGATTTCCCGTAGCGAGCAAGTAATCGTGGCTAACATTGTTCGATACGACAGCGAACATTTTCCTCCGTATGAACAGATTGAGGATGAGATTTCCCGAGATGAATACATTACAATCGTAAAATTATGCGCCATCTTAAAATTAGCAAACGTGCTAGATAAGAGCAACACACAAAAAATCAAGCGTGTAAGTGTAACCTTGGAAGACTCTTCTCTTCGCATCGTCGCCCACACAATGGCGGATATCACATTGGAAAAGGGACTTTTCCACCGAAAAGCCGATATCTTTGAAGAGGCTTTTGGAATTCGTCCAGTATTAAAAAAGAAAAAATAAGGAAACGGGGGATTTGATATGAATAAATTTTACAACCGAGAACTAAGCTGGCTTGGCTTTAACTACCGCGTTTTGTCAGAGGCAAAAGACAAATCCAATCCTCTAATGGAGCGCCTGAAATTTTTGAGCATTACCGCATCCAATCTAGATGAGTTTTTTATGATTCGTGTTGCCTCATTAAAAGATATGGTACACGCAAAGTACACGAAAAAGGATATCGCCGGTCTTACACCAAAGCAGCAGTTAGAGGCGATTTCTCAAGGTACACATGAGTTGGTAGAGACGCAATACAATACGTACAACCGCTCGTTCCTTCCCGCATTGAAACGTCAAGGTTTGAAAATCATTACTCAGTACGAAAATCTAACAAAGGAACAAGCCGCTTACGTAGACCAATACTTTCTTCGGGAAGTCTATCCCGTACTTACGCCAATGGCAGTGGATTCTTCGCGTCCATTCCCATTGATTCGCAACAAATCACTTAATATCGCAGCACTTCTCATGGACAAAAAGCAAAAAGACACCATTGATTTTGCTACGGTTCAGGTTCCATCTGTACTGCCTCGTATCGTGACAATCCCTTCCGAAAAAGAAGGGGATACCACGATTATACTATTGGAACAAATTATCGAAAAAAATATACAGCGCCTATTCCTAAATTACAAGGTACTTGCGGCCACTCCTTATCGTGTCATGCGTAATGCCGATCTCACCATTGATGAAGACGAGGCAGCAGACCTTCTCATAGAGATTGAACGCCAGCTGAAAAAGCGCCAATGGGGAGAAGCAATTCGTCTGGAAGTGGAGTCTGGCATCGACAAACGATTGTTGAAAATCTTAAAAAAGGAATTGATGATTCAGGAAGAAGATATATTCAAAATCAATGGTCCTCTGGATTTAACTTTCTTAATGAAAGTGTATGGTTTGGAAGGCTTTGATCATCTAAAAGAGGCCCGTTACATCCCACAACCACCAAAAATGTTGGATATGGAACAGGATTTATTTGAACAAATCCGCGAAAAAGACATCCTTCTTCACCACCCATACGAAACCTTTGATCCTGTGGTAAACTTTGTACGTTTCGCCGCCAAGGATCCTGATGTTCTGGCCATCAAACAAACCTTATATCGTGTCAGCAGCAATTCGCCGATTATTGCTTCTCTGGCTCAGGCGGCCGAAAATGGCAAGCAGGTAACGGTTCTTGTGGAGTTGAAAGCACGTTTTGATGAAGAAAACAACATTGTGTGGGCCCGAAAACTAGAGAAAGCGGGATGCCACGTTATCTACGGCTTAGTAGGTCTAAAAACCCATAGCAAAATCACCTTGGTGGTTCGTCGAGAAGAAGACGGCATCCGTCGTTACGTTCATCTGGGAACCGGTAACTACAATGATTCCACCGCAAAACTTTACACTGACATGGGCATGTTTACATGCAAGCGAGCATACGGGGAAGACGCCACTGCTGTATTTAACATGCTCTCGGGGTATTCTGAGCCCCTTGCTTGGAACAAACTTTCCTTGGCCCCAATTTGGCTACGAAATAAATTTATCTCTCTGATTGAACGGGAACGAGATAACGCCAAAAGCGGGAAACCAGCGAAAATTATCGCTAAGATGAATTCCCTCTGCGACGCAGGTATTATCGAAGCTCTTTACGACGCTTCCAATGCAGGTGTACAGATTGACTTGATTGTCCGCGGTATCTGTTGTCTGAAACAAGGTGTAAAGGGCTTGAGTGAAAATATCCGTGTCCGCTCCATCGTTGGCACCTTCTTAGAACACTCACGTATTTACTACTTTGAAAATGATGGAAATGCTGAAATTTATATGGGAAGCGCTGACTGGATGCCAAGAAATCTGGATAAGCGTGTAGAAATTCTTTTCCCTGTGGAAGATCCAAAATTAAAGGATGAAATTGTTCATATTCTCGATGTGCAACTGGCAGATAATCTGAAAGCACATCTTCTCCAGCCAGACGATGTCATCCGCGAAACAGATAGCCCGGTTATGATCTATGGTGGTGTGTACAAAAAGATTGAGCGCCATGGAAAAGCGCCGGTCGGTTCGCAGATGCAGTTTTGTAAGGAAGCGAAGCAATAGAGTTCGTTGGCTTTTATAAAGGCATAACACAAAAAAGATATCCCATACGAGACCGTTTGCACTAAACATTTCACGCAACGGTGAGGCACCATAGAATACATGGTGCTCTCACCGGCGGAAATGAAGTCTCGTTTGGATATCTTTTTTGTATTATACCATGCTATAAAAGACAAGCAACTCATAAGGGGAAAGCTCCGCGGGATGGCGGGCTTACTTGGCAAATCTATTATCTTATCCGGATATTCACATCGCTTACAATAAATTGATAATCCCGATGAGCCCGAACATTCCAAGGCCAAGGCTTGGCATACAGATTCCCGGCAAATCACAGAACAACTCGTAATTTATTAGACGCAGTAAAATACCAATAATCATAAACACAAATGGATTCAGCAAAATACAGATTCCCGGCACATCAAGACTTCCATTTACAATCGCAATAACAACCAACACCGTTGTTACTAATGTAAGTACAAAATAAAGAAGCAAAAATGGGATTTTTATCGTATTATACATCCTATCTATCAAAGTAATCGCTTCGTCCTTATCCGCAGAATTTTTGTAAACAATCGGCATAAGACAAAGGAATGCATGAATAAAAAACCCTCCCATAGAACCCACAAAGGTAACAGGTTTAAGTATCATTCCAATGATTCCACCTATCTGCTCGCTAAGTGACCACAGTCCCATGGCGTATAGTGGCACAGCTATCATCACAAACCAAACGGACATTTTAAATCGCCATTCACTCATATATTCCCAATTGCTATCCACTAGTCCATTTTTACCAAGTTTCTTGTTGTTTTTTCCTTTCAAATCCAAAAGCATATCTGCCATTGCACAAAGGATTCCTCCTATTAGACCTAAAACCGATAATGTCATATTCATAATTGCATCCTCCATTTGCTATTTCAGCAATCGTTCTCATCTTTTACTATTTATCGTTTTCTTCCAAATCATCAGATCGAAGGTAACACATATTGCGATGTAAACAATCCAAAACAAAATGTATTTCGCAACGGAACCAACCAAGATAGGATATGGAGCAAGTCCTTTGGAGCCAGACAATGCGTTATATACCAAGGACATTGGCATAAACAATAAAGTCCATATATTTATTTTCCAAAACAATGATTTTGCTTTTTCTTTGGTCTCTACATCCGACATTGTCATTCCAATCCCAAATAACATGCATCCTATAACAATTAGAACCAACCCACCTGCCGACGCTATTGGAATCTGTTCCTCATACCATATCATTGCAGCTGCAATTACCCCCATAACATTTAACGCGGTTCCCACAATTGCAAAAATAACTGCATCCGTATTTTCTTTTTTCGGTACAGATTCATTTTCAATGGGTTCAATCCCCTTTAATAAGTAATCCGTTGTCACATCAAAATACTCACTCAATCGCATCACTTTTTCAATGTCAGGTGAAGTCTGTTCGCTTTCCCATTTTGAAATCGCCTGACGTGAAACGCCGATCTGATCTGCAAGCTCTTCTTGTGAAATTCCTTTTACCTTTCTTAACTGTTGTATTCTGTCTGCTATGTTCATAGTAACACTCCTTTCTTTTTTGTAGTGTCATCATAGCAAAAATAGCGATTGCAACGCCACCATCTTTTATGTACATTTTGTCAACAAGCTGTTGCATTTACGCAACCAAACGATTTTTCGTACATTTACAGACATCAAACGGAGCTACTCCACCCTGAGATTCTCCGCCAATCGCTGCATCTTCCGATCCGCTCGTGCCATCAATTCCGCACATCGTTTTAATTGTTTGTGCATGTCTGGTGTGAATTCCTGGTCTTTCTTATAACGAAGCTGGTGCTCCGTACTGGCCCAAAAGTTCATGGCAATGGTACGGAATTGCAATTCAATCGGCACCTTTCTCATCTGATCAGAGAAAAAAACATCCACCATGACAATTACGTGTAAACTGCGATATCCATTTTCTTTTGGATATTGTATGTAATCTTTAATGCGAAGCACTTCGACATCCGTCTGATTCATCAGCATGCGGGACACATGATACACATCCGTAATAAACGGACACACCACTCGTACACCAGCAATGTCAAATATGTTGTTCATCATACAACTAAATGTCAACGGCAACCCTTTCTTCTGCATTTTCTGTATAATACTATCCGGACTCTTGACCCTACTTTTGATATTTTCGATGGGATTTCGATCATTACAGTATTGAAACTCTTTATTTAGAATCTCAAGCTTCGCCGTTACCTGCTGGATTCCCGCCTCATAAAAAAACATAATCTGGCGGTACTGTTCTTCCATATCCAAACGGTCCCCCACTTGTGGAAGCAAAAGTTCCCCTTCTTCCGCATCCACCACATCAACAACCTCGATGTCGCCTTCCTGCTTTGTTGTCAGCTTTGTTAATATATTATTTTTCACATTATCACATCCTTATACATTTCATGTCAAGACACTTACTCCTTCTATCATACACAACAATATTGAATAGTCTGTCACAATAATGTTAAAGAAATGTGAAGAATCGCTGAGTCTTTTTATATAAAAATTACGCTTTTTGCCAACTCATCTGCCAAATCATTGTATTTGTCTCCCGAATGGCCTTTTACTTTTACAAAAGAAACCTCTACTTTCCCCTGAATGGAATCATAGTACGCCTTATACGCTTTGGTTCCTTCTTTATTGGTTTTCCATTCACCGAGACACCAAGAAGCGATGCCCTGATAATCATGATAAATCGAAAGCTTTCCGATGCCAAGTTCCACTGCTTTTCGCATAGCAAGTTCCGCTCCCAAAATCTCACCAGCTACGTTACGCATCGAGGCAAGCTCTTTGTCTTCCCCCTTCTGTGCCATATGAATTTCTTCATCGTCTATCATAAAAACCACGCCGCAACTATACTCTCCCGTTGCCACATTATAACTTCCGTCCACGTAAGCAATGGCCTCTCCCGTTTCTGGTTTTGGATTGCCCCCTTCTTCACTCTCAAATGAAAGTTGTGTCTGGCTTGGCTGAACCTCTTCACTACTACTCGTTCCTGCAAACGCTTCAGCTTCTACAAGCGTAGTAAAACTTTTGTATATCGCTCCGGAAAATCCATCTACCTGCGCCTTACACTCATCCCATGTGCGATAAACCCCAGGTACCTTTCCCACTTTTACTGCATAAAATTTACTCTTTGCCATGATTCTCTCCCTTCAATCTCTCGATTTCTTCTTCCGTCAAAAAGCGCCACTCTCCCACTGGTAGCGTTTCATCCAAAGCCAAAGCCCCCATAGACTCTCGCTTTAGATAAATCACATGTTTTCCTAGTGCCGCAAACATTCGCTTTACCTGATGAAACTTTCCTTCTGTAATAGTGAGATAACATTCCCGATCTGTCAGCCGCTCCAAAATTGCCGGTTTTGTCTTGTGCTTCTCGCCGATATCCAAACCATTTTTTAATGCTTCTCCGTCGCCTGGTTCCAAATCTGCATCCAGACGTACAAAATACTTTTTATCCACATGGTTTTTCGGTGCTAGCAAGCGATGCGCCAGTTCCCCATCATTGGTCAATATCAGAAGTCCTTCCGTATCCTTATCCAAACGCCCCATAGGAAAAAGATCCTTTGCCAGCATCGTCCCCTCACTTCCATCACTCTGTTGGACAGCTGGTGTACGGCGAATATATTCTACAACTGTGGTGTCGCGATTATCCTCTGTGGACGACACAATTCCTGCTGGCTTGTTTAGCATAATATATTGATTTTTCTGTCCGCGAATTTCTCTTTCTCGCCAAAAAACAGAATCGGAGAATGACACCTTGTCATCCCCCTTCTTTGTAACTTTTCCATTTACAGAAATCTCCCCGTCTCGAATAACCTTTTTGGCTTGAGAGCGAGTGAGCTCTGTATAATCCGATATGTATTTATCAAGTCTCATTTTCATTCTTTTATATTTCCTTTTTCTACATTGGATTGGATAAAATGCTCATAGGCATAGTCCCAAAGTTCTTTAGAACCATCCGCAGTGTTGCAATTGCGGTTCATGATCTGCGTCTTATGAACTCCGTGTTCCCGCCATGCTTTTCCACCGGTGGCATCATTCAGCATCATAGGCTGTATATTATCCAGTGTCCGAGCAAACTTTGCTTCTGGAGTCTCCTGAGCCTCGAATTCTTCCCATAATTCTCGAAGGCGTTTTCCCTGTTCTTTTGGCAATATACCAAAGATTCGGTCCGCCGCTTTCTCCTCTCGCTCCCGTTGTGTCTCCTTTGCCACTTCATCATATGCGTAGGTGTCACCCGCATCGATTTCCACGATATCATGAATCAAAATCATCGTCACTGTTTTCAGTACATCTATGGTTTCATTGGCATATTCACTGAGCAAAATTGCCATAATGGCCGCATGCCACGCGTGCTCTGCATCATTTTCTTTGCGCTTCGCCCCAGTCAACCATGTCTGACGACCAATTTGCTTTTCCTTATCTATCTCACGAAAAAAATCAAAAAGTTGCTCCAATGTTTCCATTTATTTCCCCTTTTTCCATATTTCCAAAGGATTTAATACCACTTTATTTGTCTTGAACCAATGAAGAAGAATGGTACCGGATGCCACTCCCACCAACGTCAAGAACAAGAACTGTGCAATACTCGCTGCAGCACCTGGCAAAACCGAAGTCACAAATACATTAATAATTGTGACGGTTTCATATAGGATTGCGGCAAGAATCGCCATTTTCTTCACATTTTCCTGCAAATACAAATGTCCCATAATCAGCGCAAGGGCAAACACAAGTAAAAACATCAAGAAACAACGGTAAACATCCAGATACATGGTCGATGTTGATGTCCCCTCAATCGCCTTGCGAATGCTTGAATCCGCCTGAAATGTTCCACTATTGATCTGCAATGAGAAATAGAACTTATATAGATTATCATAAATCAATTCAATTGCCATTTTGCCAAAAGCAAATCCAATACCAACTGCTGCACTTCGGTATATGGAATGTTGTTTTTGGTTTGTTAAATAAATTCCCCAGAACAAACTTAACACGGTAAGACTTGTGGATATCAACGTCATAAATATCTGAACCAATACGCCTGTGGTTCCCGCCTTTGCCATCAGAAACACGCCAATGAATATATAGAAAATATAGTACCATACATAGCCTACAAATCCATACCCAAGGGCTCCTAAAAGTCCCGTTTCAATTTTGCGGGATCGTTGTTTTATCATCCAGCTCGGAACTGCAACCATCACGACACACAACAAGATGCAAATTATCATCGAAACCATTTTCGCTACTGAAATCATACGTTACTTTCCAACCTTTCTTTCATTATGAGTTCAACATATATTCTGTGGTAATCATATCCACTCCAACTGCGGTCACCATCTCATACGCCTTTTCCAGCGCATTTACCGTCCATACATTTACCTTTCTTCCGCCCTCGTGAAGTCGAGAAACCTCGGCTGCAGTAATCAACGTGTGGCGAGCATCCAGGTCAATGGCATGTTGAATGCACCAATCAATCACATTATTGTCCACTGCCATCAATTTATTGGAATCTTCCGCTCCATATACGTATTGCAACTGATCTTTACGAACGCCATCCATTTCTTTCAAAGTAAGCAAATTGGACTGGTGAATACTGATGAAATAGGCACGATCCAATAGACCATATTCATCCACCATTTCCACAATATCCGCCAACTCCTCTTCTGTGAATGCTACTTTCAACTCAATAAAGGGATGAATGGTATCATTGGTAGCCACGATTTCCAAGTATTCTTGCAACGTAGGCACCGTAAGATCCGGATATTGTTCAATATTACTTCCTGACGTGATTTTATATTTTTTCAACTGGGTAATATCCATATTGGCCACAGTAAGATTCGCCCCACACATGCGACGCAAATCGGAATCATGCATAATCACAAACTCATCATCTAATGTTTTTCTCACGTCACATTCCACACCAAAGAACGAATTTTCAACTGCCAACCGAAATGCCGCGGTGGTGTTTTCTGGCGCTTGCGAGCTGAATCCTCTATGCGCAATCAACTTTTCCCCTTTTAATTCCACTTTATACACCTCCAAATCAATGGACGCCGTCGAATGTCCATCCGCAGCAGTTACTTGAATTGTTACCGTTCCCGGATTAATTCCTTTTACCACTCCCCACTCCGATACCGTCGCCACTTCCGGATTGGTGCTGGCAAACTGCAATGCCGCATTTGATACTTCTTCTGGATTTACAGCAGCCTGTAATGTAAGCGTCTTCCCCACTGCAATTCGACGTTCCCCTCCGAGAGTATCCACATCAACAGATTGGGATAGAATGACAGCCTGCACCTTGCAAGCGACTTTTTTATCCGAGCCATCCAAACTAGAAACCGTAATGGTTGCCGACCCTTTTCCTTTTGCTTTTACTACTCCAGTAGAATCCACTGTCACTGCATCTTCATTAGAAGACTGATATTTCAGTTTTTTTCTCGTGGCATTGGCTGGTAATACTTTCGCCTTTACACTTGCTGTCTGTCCCACTTCCAAGCTCATACTTTGGGTCGGAATCTGAAGCTTTGTGATTTTACGCCCTACCTGTACACGAATCTTCGCTGTCTTTCCAGAGCCATCCTTTGCTTTGGCCGTAATGGTAGCTTTTCCGAAACGTCTCCCAACAATCACACCTTTTTTTGATACGGATACGACTTTCTTCTTCGACGAACTCCATGTTACTGCTTTACTTGCTTTCTTAGGCGTCGTCTTTATTTTCAGACGCTTCTTTTCTTTTTTATTTATTAACAGATTCGAATCGGCATCCACCTTTAGCTTTTTCACCTTTGGTTTGGCCTCTGCGATACTGGTAGTTCCCGCACTTATCAACAGTCCAAAGAGCATCACCATTATCCCTATTTTAAGATATTTGTCAAGCCTCGGCTTCATATTTATTTCTCTCCTGTTTTCATTCTTTATTCTTATCTTTTTCGCTGATACTCAGCATCTTTTTATGATTTTACATACATCTAATATTTTCCCATGTTACATACAGATTGTCAAGTAAAAACCGCCTCCACATAATGTGGAAGCGGTTCCCAAAATAACATATTTACTATGTAATATTACAATGTCTGCTGGATGGACTGTGCATCGTTCTTCACAGTTTTCTTACCAACTTTAACATTTGCTACGACTTTGATGTAGTACTTTGTAAATCTGCTCAAGTTTTTCTTGCCCATCTTTGTCATAGTAATGGATGTCTTATTTTTACCCAATGTCTTTACTTTCTTAAATCCACCATTGGATCTCTTAGAGATGTATACGCTGTAGTTTTTAGCGCCTTTTACTTTTCCCCACTTCATCTTGATCTTACAATTAGAACTACTCCAGTTATAAGTTCTCTTACCAGAAATCTTGTGAAGTGTAAAGTATCTATATCCGGAATATTTTCCATACAACTTCTGACCATTGGAAATTGTGTAATAACGGATACGATATTTAAATGGTGTGTTCTTTGCAAATCGATAAGTAGAAGTTGTTGTTGTTGTAGATGTAATGGTCTTAACTTTCTTTCCACCTTTTACTTTGAACACCTGTACCTCGTAACCAGATGCTTTTCCTGCTGGATCCGTAGCACGGAAACTAGCATAACCGGATGATCCGGAATAACTACCAAGGTTGAAGTTTGCAGTACTTGGTTTGCCTGGTGCGGTAGTAACAACAGAAGGGTCACTTGGGACACTAGTTGAATCACCATTTGCTGTTTTAACGAAATTACTAATATAATTTCTTGATGCTACGTATCCAGATGCAGATGTACGTACTGGATAAAGATTATAATGATACCATGTGTTAGGAGTAAGTCCTCCTACTGTACAAGTTGTACCTGTTACTTCTCCCAATAATGTATCACCATCTTTAATGACATAAGATGTTGCTCCCGTTGCTGGATTCCATGTTCCAGTAATAGAAGTTGACATAATAGATGGGAATGTTACTGGCTTAACCTCTGTTGCATCTGGCGCAGTAACCACCTCAAATGGCTCGGACCATGCACTATAAATATCATCCTCTGTATTCCAGGATGTACCATTCTCATCTACACTGGCCACTTTTACATAATAAGATTTACCAGAACTAAGCCCTGTAATCAACTCATCTGGATCTCCATAAGTTTGCTTTGCAGTAGACCAAGTCACCAGGTCCTCTGTCCAGGATACAATATAATCATCTGCATTTACTACTGCATCCCACTTAAACTTAACAGAACTTGTATCTGCGTCTGTCTGTTTAAAATTTGTTGGTACCGCTGCGGCATCTGCTGCACTTGGCACCATCATCATCGCTGCTGCTGCCACGGCAACAGTCGCTATTGCTTTTACATAGTTTCTCATCTCAACTATATCTCCTTTCTTTTTTGTGTCTGTCATTATACGACAAGTATCATCTGCTAAAGCATAATTCACCTTCTATTCTACATTAAAACACCTATACTTGTCAACTGCTAACTCCCCTTAATTCCCTATTAAACCTTTGCCTTTACATACTATCGAACACCCTTTGAACAAGAAACTGTCTGAGCATCATTTTTGATTGCTTTTTTGCCATTTAGAATCTTTGCTACAATTTTTACATAATATGTCTGTTTCTTCTTCAATCTTGTTTTTCCGTATTTGCGAATTGTTATCTTATTCTTTCGAAATGTTTTTACTTTTTTGTATTTGCTTCCTTTTTTCTTGGACACATATACAGAATAGTTTTTGGCGCCAGGGACGCTTCCCCACTTAAGATTTAGTTTGCAATTTGCTTTTACCAGATTATATACTCTTGCGCCAGAAACTTTATGCAACAAGAAATGACGATATGGAGAATAGGCACCATATACTTTCGTCCCATCTCCCTTCACATTATAATATCGGATTCGATATTTATATGGTGTATTCTGGCTAAATTTCTCAAGTCCAGAAATACTTTGGGAAGAAGAAATGGTCTTACATATATTTTTTTTCATATCACAAACTTGAACCTCATAGCCCTTTGCTTTGCCCTTCCATTTTGTGGCTTTAAATTTAACAGTGCCATCTTTGGCTGAGCAAGTGTATACGCCAAAGCTTTTTTTCGAAGGTTTGCCGGGTTTTGCTACGGGTGCTCCTGTGGTTGCGATGACATTGCATGCACTACTTTCTGCCACAAATCCTGATTCTGATTTACGGGACACCGTTAAAAAGAACCATTGATTTTGTTGTGGCAAAAGATTCCCCACCGTATACGAGGTTGATGTAGAGGTTCCCAGCAACGATCCGTCCTTTTGCTTGATGAGATAAGACGTTGCTCCTTCTGTGGCATTCCACATTATCGTAACAGTACTATCGGTCACTGTTGTTTGGATCGGACGCACTGCACGAATTGCAGGTGTTGTTATTACCTCTATCGGTGCAGACCATGCGCTATAGACATCATCCGATGAATCATTGTTTGTTCCCTTCTTATCCACACTGCGCACCTTAGCATAGTAACTCTTTCCTGCTTCCAACTCAGTGGCAATATACTCCGTTTTCCGATTATAATTCGCAGAATCCGTCCAATTCAATTGGTCTGTACTCCAAGCGATACAATAAGCATCTGCATTTGCAACGGCATCCCACTGAAACATAAGCGCCGTTTCCTCTGCTTTGGTTTGCTTCAGATTTGTGGGGGCACTAAGTGCCTTTGCTTCACTTGGTATCATGGCAATTGCCAACAGTAGAAAAGCTGTTGCAGCAATTCCCTTTATACAGTTTCTCATAAACTACTACTCCTTTCATGACTATCCCCACTTATTTTTTCACTTAAAAACTTTCCGTGGCTATGTTTGATTTCTTTTTAGAAGATTTCTTCTTTGTCGTACTACTAGACTTTTTCTTGGAAGTTTTTTTCTTCGTATTTGTTTCATCTGTCATTGTATTTGTCGTACTACTGGATTTCTTCTTTGTGGTTTTACTGGTTGACTTTTTCTTCGTTGTTGTTTCCTCTGTCATGTTACTTGACACACTACTAGATTTTTTCTTCGTAGCCTTCTTCTTTGTAGATTTCTTATTTGTCTTCTTTGTAGAAGTACTATTAGACTTCTTGACAGCTATCTCCTCGTCCATGTCACTTGATTCACGATTGGACTTCACCTTAGTGGATGTTTCCTTCGCAGAAGATTTTGGTTTAGACGAAGACTTCGGACTGCTGGATTCCTGTTTCTTTTCTACAGCAGGCTTTTCTAACTCCAATGTTATCTTTTCATCGCGAGTATTGATTTTCTGTCCTGCATCAACACTCTGTGTTTTCACCACATAGTCCTTTTTATCGCCATCGATTTTTTCCATTGGTATCCCAAGTTCGTCGCACTTCTCTTGGGCCTTTTTTGCAGTCATCCCACAAAGCGCAGGTACTTCTACTTCATAGTCCGATTCTTTTCCAAGTGACACTTCAACTTCAATGGTGTCAGAAACCGTAATCACTTCACCAGCCGCTCTCTCATGATACCCGATAACGGCTCCTTTGGCTTCCGCATCACTATAAATCTCTACTCTTGAGATTACAATTCCTTTTCCTACCAACTCCGACTCTATCTCTTCATATGACTTACCTTTTTCCAATTCTGGCAAAGTAGTATATTGCTTGCTTGCCACTGTCAGAACAACTTCCACATCCGCTGAAATGCTAGTTCCTTTTTCTGGATTTTGGGAGCGTACTTCCTCATTGGCATTTTCGTCATAAAGATAGCGAACGGTTACGCCATCAATTCCGGCTTCATTCAATGCTGCTTTGGCTTGCGCCTCACTCATCCCCGCCAGATCTTGCATCTGCATGTTGGTAGCAACCACAGGTACATTGGCCTCCTCTTTCACCTTTCTGGACATAACAAAGCCAACTACCAAAATAAGGGCACATGCCACTGCTAAAAGGGCCAAACGTTTGTTGGTAAAAAATCCACTTTTCTCTACTACATCATCTTCCACCACCGTGTTGTGTACCGTCCATTCCGTTAGCTGAAAATCCAACCCTCCCAGCGCTTCCATATAATCTCTGGCATTTTGAATACGATACAAACTCTCCACATTCAGACTGGTCATAATGGCTGCTTCGCCTTCTGGAGGCAATTGAATTCCAATCTCCGACGGAATCGGAAGCGTGTCTTCTTTGGCACGATCAATGGATGCCATTGGCTTTGTTCCCGTAATCATTCGGTAAAACAACGCACCCACCTCATACATATCCGTCCAGGTTCCCTGTTCTCCATCTAAACTGTACTGTTCCACTGGTGCATAACCAATTTTCAGCAAAATTTCTGCACTGTCATCCGCACCACGAGTAGCATGTCGTGCCGCACCAAAGTCGATCAGCTTGACCACTTTATCTGTTGTAATAAATATGTTGTCTGGTGCAATGTCGCGATGCAAAATGCCGTTTTCATGCACATTGCGAAGAATATAAAGAACGGAAAGAATCAATTCCCGCGCTTCTTCATAAGGAATAATACCTCCTTGTTTTTCCAAGAGATTACGGAGGTCCGTACCCTCTAGATATTCCATGACAATATAACCGGTTCCATTGTCATGGAAATAGTTATAAATATATACAATTCCTGGAATATTACTCAGACTTGCCAAATGCTTTGCCTCAGCCAAAAACTGGTCCAAACCATTCTGAAAACGTGTTGCATCCTCTTGATTGCTCACGGTTACATCAACCCCAGCATCCACACGTCTTGCTAAGGTGTTTGGGAAAAATTCCTTAATGGCAATCTTTCTTTTTAACTGGCTATCCAAACCGATGTAGGTTACACCAAAACCACCGTTTCCAATGGATTTTCCTACAATATATCTGCCCTGCAAAACTGTGCCTACAGGCAACAGTCCTGCCGGATTCTGCGCAGCTTGCTCAAAGCCACAATGTGGGCAAGTCGGCATATTTTCCTGTATTTCTTCCATACAACCCATACAATATTTCATAGTATTCCTCCATACTTTTACATCTCTGACTCTGACTTTTGACGATTTTTATCTTTTTTCGGTGCCTTCTCCTGTTGTTTTTTCTCACTTGGCTTTTGTGGCTGTGAAACTGGCTCTGGTTTTTCCCCTTTACTCAAATGTATCGTCACCACTTCACCTTCTTTAGCATAGTTGCCATCTCCCGGATAATCCACCCGACAAATCGTTCCTTTCGGATATTCGTCACTGTACACATCTTCCACTTCTTTTACTAGAACACCTGCACTTCGAAGAATTCGACTCAATTCCCTCGGGCCATCGCCCATTCTGTAAGAAAGTGGACGTGCGCAATAGTAAAATTCCACTGCATTTTTGGCTGAGATTTTTGCTTTTCCCGTCTTTGTCTGGTATACAATCTGCTTTTCTTTCATATTGACACCATAGACTTTGACTGGTTCATATCCTCGATCTTCCAGATCTTTCAACGTTACTTCTCCCGTTTCGCTAGCAATCTTGTTCACATCGTCGATGGTCTTACCCGTTCCCACAAAATTCGGAATCTGAAATTCGAAGTTACTCTCATCTGGTTTATAATAATATAACGTTATCAAATGATTCTGTCCGATTTCAAATACTGCATCACCGGATTCAATTTGCTCCTTTGTCACTTCTTTATCATCAATGAAAACACGGGAGATAAGATGGTATCCCTTTCTCTCGCCATCCATCTCTTCTATCATCGAGCAATCCACATGATAGGACTGCAATCGTGGTATAATTTCTTCGCATTTTGCCTGATCTATCCATGTGTTTGGTATCGTAAGCTTAGCATCTCCACCACTTACATTTAGCACAACAAGTGTATTTCCTTTGATGGCCTTTCCTGCTTCCACTGACTGCATCCATATAGTTCCTTCGGGATCCTCCGTATCTGGAACATATTCGATACGACACTTTGCTCCTAATTCTTCAATGGATGTCTTGGCTTCCAACGCATTCATCTCATAGGTATCGATCATCTGAATGGTCTGGGTTGCCACTTCATTGGTATCCTTACTGCTTATAAAATATGCACTTCCCACAACAATCACACAGGCCAAACCAGCCACAAGCCCCTTGGCCCAAAGCGGAAACTTACCGGTCTCCAGCTTTACTTGCTTTTCCACGACACGTTTTACATTGGCAGAAGCAAGGTCCTGCATAAAACGCTGTGCGGACGGGGTACGATTTTCCTTGTATACATTGAGTGCATTCATCAAAGCATTTTCCACGGATTTCGAAATCTTCACACCCATCTCCGACGGCGTTTTCAGATTATCGATCATGGCACGTTCCACCGATTCATCTGGAATCACGCCTGTCAACATCTGATACATCACTGCTGCCACGGCATACACATCCGACCATGGCCCCTTTTGCCCCATACTTCGATATTGCTCTTCTGGCGCATATCCTGGTTTCAAAATAATAGCAAGACTCTTGGAATTGGATGTTGTGGAATATTTGGTAGCACCAAAATTAATCAACTTTACTTCACCGTTCGTTGTGATCACCACATTTTCCGGTGCAATATCGTAGTGCATCACACCATTGGCATGAAGCTCACTTAACCCTGCCAATAACACACGGATTATCTGTACCGTTTCTTCCACTCCATATCTTTTTCCTGCATCCCAGATTTCTTTTAGACTTTGTCCGTCCAAGTATTCTTGTATGACATAACCCGTCTCATTTTCTGAGATACAGTCATACACTTTTGCTACTCCGTGCAAATCCGGTAAATGTTCAATTGTATTTGCTTCATTCAAGAAGGTTGCCAATCCCTCCTCGTATTGCATCAGCGCATCACCAGAATAAATGGTTACGTCCATGTCCCCTTTGGCCCTAGTAGAAAAATCGCTTGGCAAATATTCTCGAATGGTTACTTTGCGATTGTATTCCGCATCCCATCCCAAATATGTCACACTGTACCCACCATATTCCAGCACACGACCTATGATATACTTCCCACCAACAATGGATCCAGGATTCAGGTAATACGACTCCTGGATCAATGTGGTCTCATCATAGCCGCAAAACGGACATGTCGTTATGTGATCTTCGATCTCATTCATGCAGCCCATGCACAACTTCATATGTAAAACCTCCTAGATTTTCCAAGCAAGTACATTACTACTTGTCTTGTCACTGGTCTTTCCTTTTTTGTTGGAAGAAATGAAAAAGTTATATTTCTTTCCTGTCAATGGAACCCATGTCTTACTTCCCTTCGGAATGGATGTGACGTTTTGGTTCCATTTTTTATTCATGTAAATCGAATATTTCTTATTTCCTGAACGATAGAACAAATAGAATGGTTTGCTGGCACCGACTACTTTAAACTGCACACCTTTTTTGTTCTTGAATTTTTTACCACCGCTCATAATATATTTCTTTCCTGTCAAGTGTTTGATATACAAAGTCGGTTTTACAGTTACATTCACTGTCTTTGTTGCAAGCACTTCGGCAGCATTGGTTTTTTTATAAAGCGTCACTGTGATTTTAGCGGTTCCCATCTTAAGCCCTTTCACTTTACCTGCTTTACTTACCGTTGCCACTCGTGGATTGGAAGAGGAATACTTCACTACCAACTTTTCTTTGTCATACGATGTTTTTATGTTTTTCGTCGTCTTTACTTTCGGAACATAAATTCCTTTTTTGGTATTTGTCTTAACCTTGCAAAATGCGTTTACGGTTATGCTCTTTTGTGCAACAGAAAGAGTATATTTCTCCGGAGCTGACGTGGTTACCGGCTCTTGTGGTGCTGGCGTTACCACAGGAACCTCTGGCTGTGTCGTCGGCGCTGGCTCTGTTGTTTGCGTCGGTGCCGCCGTTTGCACCGGTGGTTCCGTAACGCTTGGAGTCGGCGTAGGCGTTACTCCTGGTCCTGGTTGTGCCCCGCGGGCTTTGATAATAACTTTGATTGATACGTCTAGATCTACTTCATTTTTGTCGAGACAGTAATCTGGAAAATTGATAACGCCCCCCTCTACCGTTACCTCTTGCCTGTTGGGGCTATTCACATCGTACGATACATTATCTAGATTCCAACGCACTTCTAACGCGGTTATGTTGCTGTCTTCCGTCCAAACTTGGACCTGTCTTGGCAAATTCCACGCTCCTATCGGCGTTCCATTGTCCACTTCGACATTATCCGGAGCACATACTTTAATTAATTTTGCTCTTCGTGTTGTAACCGAAAAATATAGCTTCAAGTCGCCATTATTAAGTAGTTCTATGTTATACACCTCAATATCGTTAACAGACACTTGTGTGGTGTTGGAAAAAGCATGCCATTCATCCACTGCTTCCAAAACAAGTTCTGCGATGTAAGTCGTATTGTACTCCGCATTCCCTGTGACAACACTTTCACCCTTTAACCAAGTAATACTTAATGAATCTGGGTCAACTCCCCCAGTACTACACTCTGCCGCAGCCGGAAATACTTCTCCTGGAGCTGGGGATGGAATCGTCAAGTCAACTGTCGATATATCTTCTGGAATGGCAAATGTCACGCTGCGTTCTGCCACGTCGCTATATGCCACCGAATCCGAATTATCGACCGACATCATTGCCACTGCTTTGATTATTACTGTCTCTTCCGTTCCCGTCTGGCTTGGTGATATCTTCATGGGCTCTTCCCCCGAATAAAACGTTGCACCGCCCTGTGTCGGATCGTCTCCATTCAATGTATAATAGATTGTTACACTTTTATCTGTCTCTGTCCCTTCATAAGAAAGCGTCATGTACACATCATCCTTTATGTATTTTTCTTTCTCTGTATCTGAATACGTCGTACCTGAAATGCTAATCTTTACCTCACCAGCCAATGTCGCATTATTTTCTCCTTGGGGATTTGATGGCTGCAGTGTCTGTGTCCATTTAAACTGCACTTGAGACACATCTTTGCTTGTCTCAACAGTTCCCATCTGTACCATGGATATCATCATTGCACAAAGCACCATCCATGCAACCCATTTTGCTGTTCTACGTTTCATTTTTTTCTCCTTCCTGTACCTGATATTTTTCTAGGCACCCCACCTATTGTTCTATTTTGTTGATTCTTCTAACACTTTCTTCCCTAAATTATTCACCGCATAATGCTCGGCAAAAATTGGAGTAATCTTTTCTTTTGCCAGTGTTTCCAAAAGGGAATCCGTATAAGTTCCTCCGCTACTCCATGCCGCCACATGACTTGGAATCACACGGCTTGTTCCCGAATAATACACGGTATTTTCGGTCTGACTCATGCACAGATATAAAAATCGTTGTGCTGCCATTGCTTTATTGGGATCCTTACTTAGTTCCGCATTCACTGCATAGGTATCTCGATATTCCATAATGGCGCTACCATCCATAGTAAGAAGTTTCCTCTGATACTCAATCTTTTTGTCGTAGTTCTCACTATTGTAATTATATAGAACTTTATTAAAATCCGTATCTGCAATTACCGTTTCGACTTCCTGCTTCTCATCCGACGAATCCGTCAACACATCCATAATGCTTTGACTTCCTTTTATCCCCCATATCGATGAGGTAGAAAGCCCTAACACGTTGGCATATTCATTCAATACACCATAATTTCCTGCTGATTTTTCATACATTTCCACTGGATTACCAGATAAAAGCGATGCATCTTGCAGGGCAAGAACATTTCCTAAAACACGCCCATCCACATAGATTTTTTTCTTATTTTCTTCGGTCAAGATTTCCTTGATATCCATCACTCCACCAGTGCCTGAATCCGTAAATGTATAGGCACATAACGTCCGAAGTCCAAACGGTACCGACTTCATCTCCGGATTCCTCTCAATGTACTTGGACAATCCACAATACGCTTGTTTTTCTAATAAATCATACAACTCATTCAGCGCAAGGGCATCGGTATTTTCTGCAAAATCCGTACAATAAATATCTGGTGCGTTTCCCTCTTTTTTCGCATTTTCTAATTGTTCTGCGTATTCATCTGCCTCGATGGCCGCACACTGAATGGTTACTTTTTCATTTCCCGGAAATGAGTTGCTATTACTGTTGTAATCATTAATCAAAAGCTCCATCTGAGAAACGGCTTCTTTTTCTGTCTGGCTTCCCTCGTATGGAACCCATATCGTTAATTCACATTCTGTCAATGGAGTAGTCAGCATCTGGTTCCCGCGCTGTGTCCACCGCACCAACGCAAGTGCCACAACAATACACGCCACGATGGAGGACAACGCAATGGTAATGGCCATATGGCGTTTCCTTCGCAAGCGTTTCCTTCTTTCCTCTGGATACTCCGCTACACGTTTCTCCTCTATGGCTTCCTGCAAATGCTCTACATACTGAAACCGATACTCTTGACGAATGGCCATTGCTTGCATAATCGCACGATCGAGATTAGGCGACAATTGGATGCCTAATTGCGATGGTGGCACCAATGTATCCTCTGCTGTTCGATCCGATGCCTCCATTGGTTTTACTCCTGTGAGCATCTCGTATAAGATTGCTCCAACGGAATAAATATCTGACGCTGGGCCCTGACTACTTTTCGCACGATACTGTTCCGGTGCTGCATATCCTGCTTTGATCACTGTTTCGGAGGCAGTTTCTCCGGATTCTCCTGCAAACTGTGCCGCACCAAAATCAAATATCTTGATGGCCCCTTCATGGGTAATAAAAATATTATCCGGACTAACATCTCGATGAATGATGCCAGAACCGTGTATTTTTTTCAACGCTTCGATGATTGGCATAATAAGGTAGAGAGCGATATCGACATCCAACTTCCCTTCCTGTTCGATATACTCTTTTAACAACACGCCATCGATGTATTCCATCACAATGTATGCTGTTCCGTTTTCCTCGAAATAATCATATACATTGACAATGTCCTTGGCCTTGCTAAATTGGGCAACACTTTGCGCTTCCAACAAAAATCGTTTCAGCTGTGTGTTGTATTCTGCCATTTTTTCTCCAGACAAAACTCCAATCTGACATTCCCCTGGCGCACGATTTACCAATCCAACCGGGTAAAATTCTTTAATCGCCACGATCACACCGAGAACAGTGTCATACGCTTTATAGATAATACCGAATCCTCCAAATCCAATGCATGTACCGATGAGATATCGATTTGTCAGTACGGTTCCCGGGGTCAGATGAAATGCCTGCTCCGGCGGTGTTCCCTCCACATAGCCACAATACGGACAAGTTGCATTTATTCCCTTTACGCTAAAACAATGCATACATAATTCGCTTGTCATCTTTCTCTACCTTTCATCCCTTGTTGTGTAAGTAACTGCTTTAATTCACGGAATCTTCTTTTTCCAATACCTTTGCCCAGTCAAATTCTGTACTGCATAGTGGTACAAAAAGGAGTTTCACATCTCCTACCAAGATTTCATCGGATGCTTTCAACTCTGTGGCTTCCAAAATTACTTTGTCGTTCACATAAGTCAGCTCTCTGGATTCTCCTGACTGGATTAAGAACATATGCTGCTTTGGCTCATATACGACAACAGCATGTTTTTCGCGAGATACTGTTTTTTCTCCCTCCAAACAAATGTCCATATCCGCAGCTCTTCCAATGAAGTTCTTTCCTTGTACAAGGCGAAAATCCTTACCTACGTGTTCACCAGAAAGGCAAATCAACCAACCCACAACTGGTTTTACGCCCTTGGTAGCCATTGCTTTTCCACCCGGTATCATCGCCACCGTATAATCCTCTGTCTGGGATGGTGTAAATGCTGTGCTTCTTGTATTCACCATTGGTTCTGGTTTTTCTTCTGGAACATTGCTAATGCTATCACTAATGCGATTTAACTCTTCTTTGCTTGGTATTGATGTTGCCACTGGTGCCGATACTGGTTCTGCCACTGGTGTGGAGGCTGGCTGCAATGCCACTGTTACACCTACATCTTCCAACGCCGTATTCTGACTCTGTGGTGCCTCTGGTACATTCTCTACTGCCGTATTGCCTGTTGCTGGCTCCACATTACTACAATGAGGGCATGTACCAAATCTGTCTTGATCATAAAAATGTCCATTATTGCATCGTATTAATTTCATATTTATTTCTCCTTTACCTTGACGTTAGCTACGATTAATGTTTATAAAATCATATTGCAAAATTGCAACAGATGTATTATCTTGGGAACGAGTATTGTTTCGAACTGCTGCCAACACTAGTGTTTCTGCTTTCTTTTCCATGGTGCTGGTAGAACTTTTCATAATATCTCGAATCTGTTCATCGCTGAGGGTCTTCGTAATTCCGTCGCTACAAAGCAACACGATATCCCCCGGCAGCAGTTCCAATGGCTGATAATTGATATCAATCAGCTCCAAACCACCGATGCCCAGAAAACTAATGAGCGCTTCTTTTTGTGGCTGGCGTTGCGCTTCTTCCAATGTCATTTCTCCATTTGCCACCATTTCACTCAAACGAAGCAAATAGTTATGATCCCTAGTCATTTGTTTTATCTCTTGACCCCGAAGTACGTAGATTCTGCTATCGCCAACCGAAACCCAATATAATTGATTTCCATCAGCAATTACAGCAACCATGGTAGAACCTGAACCATTTCCATTTTCTTTTGGAAAGGTGGCAATGACCTGATCAATTCTTCTCACTTCATTTTCCAAAAAATTTGGAATATGAATTTCGGGATTGTTTTCAATGACCTTAAAATCTTCTGTCATCATTTGAATTCCCGTTTGGGCGGCACGACCTCCGTCTGCCATTCCTCCCATTCCATCACAGACAACCGCCAATACACGTGTTTTTTTGTTGGCCGCTAAGATTTTCGAACCGCTTACAAACACGGCGTCTTGTTGATATTTTCGATTCCCCGTATGGGAATAGGAATACGTTGTAAGTTGTGGCACCTTTCGTTCCACTCTCGTCTGTGACGTTGTCATCTGCCCCGCTTGAGACACTTGCGACTCCGAATTCTTTTTTCTTCCAAAAAGCATCTTCGCGTCTCCCTTCCTCTATTTCCCTTCTACTACTCTTACTGCAATCGCAGAGTAATTATCCATATTATTTCCTTTTCCATTCTTTTGCGCTTCTTGTTGCATCATCATCAACCACTCTTCCGCTGTCTTGGTTTTCTTTAGGAATTTGACCATCTTCTTTTCTTCCAAAAATTCCCAAAAACCGTCACTACAAAGTAGGAATGCATCCCTATTACTGATGTCAATTTCTTCTGACACATCATACTTGGGTGCATTCCATGGTGTTCCCATCACTTTAATCAACTTGCTCCGGTCTTCATGATGACGAATCTCTTTTTCTTTAATTCGTCCACTCATATATAACATCTGCGGAACGCTGTGATCTTGTGATCTCATATTATATTTGTTATTCCGAAAAAAGTAAACACGAGAATCACCCACATGAAAATACTGTGCGCGATTCCCTTGTATATCCAATACTGAAATTGTAGTTTTCATAGAATTTTCTGCATTCTGTTTTTTCTGTTCCGCAAGAAGCCCTTCTTGCGTTTCTTGAATACAGTCCTCTATGGTGGCTTGTGGATTTTCGTTCAACAAGCGTTGCATCGTCTCCACAACAAAACGCGATGCTACATCGCCATTCCCATGTCCCCCAAGACCATCTGCCAACAAAAACACGAATCGCCCTGGAAGTTCTACGAATCCGGTATAATCCTCATTCCGGATTCGTTCTCCTTTATCTGAAAAAACACTATATGTGATCATGTTTTTCTCCTACTTCTCTCCTTAGCATTACACTTCAGTAAATTCAAATTCCTCATCGCTAAGTTTTATGCGACAACCGTTTTTCAAAACTCTTTCTTGACCGGCTACCACTTGAATTTCATCTATGTACGTACCATTCATAGAATTACTATCCTGGAGAAAATACAACTCGCCCTTCTTTACAATCTTTGCATGTACCCTACTTATCGTTGTATTATCTTTAATACAATAACTAACGTTGTTTGGGTCTTTTCCAATTACAAACAAATCAGAATTAATCGTAATACATTCTCCTGTACGAACACGAGTCAAAGAAGCTTTTTTCTCAATGGTTCCTAAGTCAAGCATAATCGTATTATCCGACACCGCCACCTTGCTGGTATTGGTCACCGGGATACTCCACTCGGGAACTTCATTGGCCGATCCTTTACTGATTTCATTGGCAATATCCGTGATTCTCGTATCTGGAATTGTAGGATTCCCATTCATTTGAACTCCAGGAAAAGCCATTGGAACTTCTTGGTTCGTCGGAAGTGGTGCTTTATCCATTGCTGGCTCACTTACTGCCACACCCGGTATTTTCATTCCTCCAACCTGTGTTGGTGGACTTGGCACCTTGGTTGGTGGTGTCGCAGGAGTTTTTGGTTGCTTACTTGCTTTCTCCTTGCTTTTCTTTCTTGCAAACAAACCACGCTTTTCCTTCTTTTTCTTGTCTGGAACTGGAATTTCCACCTGTGGTTGTTCTGGCTGAATCGGCTGCTCTTGTACCTTACCAACGTTTTCTACGGTAACTGCCGTCGGATTATTGGTCTCCAATGGATTGGAAGACAATCCACCAATCGGTACACGTTTTACATTCTCGTTCATAAGTTTATCCAGAAATTTTCTCATTCCTTCGATAGAAAACTCTGTTCCATTGACATACGAAAGAAGTCTATCAATATACTCTGTCCCATCCAAAGAATTGAGTTTCCCAACATTCGCAATCTTTCGAATGAAGTCACGCAAGGTAATGTCAGCCACAAAATCTGTCACTGGCAAACATATAATCCCCACTTCACCCGTGCTACTATCAACGTACATATAATTGTCATCGAGTATGATGAAGGAAGCGTCAATCATGTAATCCTCTGCCAATAAAAATGCATTGACTACCTGATTGCATACATCTAGTATTTTCTTTCGCGTCATTGCTCCCGTCATGTATTGTGTAAATGGGATTCTTGCCTCAAGATCGTACTTAATTCTTTTCTCTTTGTCAAACTGTGTATACTCGAATGGAATAAATCCCTTAATTGTATTATTTCGGAACATTCCATACGTCATACGGTCTACTTCTTCTTCTACCGAAAGCTTATACTCCGCAACCGACCCTTGCAGAGTAGTCTGTATACTTAACAACTCCATGTTGGCTCCTCTCACCTTGCTTATGAAGGTCGTTTCCATAATTTCGACTTCGTACTCTGTGTTATCTTAATTGTTTCGATGCCAAATGCAGGAGCAATCAAATCAATCTCGTAATCTGCCACAATCGTAATGGTACCTGCTGTCGAATCAATCACAGAATTTGCAAAAGATATTTTGCGAACCTTATACTTCTTTAAAACATCTTTCGCATCATCATGTTCTTCGGATATGCTACCCTTAAAAGTGATTTCTGCAACCTTGCTTGCGTCACCGCTTTTAAAAGCATCTCGTAACTGCAGCCGGGTAACCCCCTCATCCCAGCCAAAGGCTTTCATTAATTTGGCAACAGCAGCTTTGGCTGTGGTCTCAGATTCCACTTCATAATTGTAAAGTGCAGCTGACTTCGTTGCCTGAAGCATACCATGATATACCATGTTCTGCGCACGGCATACGTAAGCCACATCCAAAACAAACATAACAATAAATATTAACATTGTCAAGCATATTGTTGCCTCGATGGACAATACACCACTTTCATTCTTGTTCTTCATATTTCTCACCTTAATACCCTGCATAATTAACTGTACTTGGTTTAAATGTTCCGCTGATTCCTGGAATTGGAAGCAATAAGTCAAACTTACCTGTGGCACTTGTACGAACATAGGTATATGCTTCACTCATTCTAAATGTGCTACCATCTTCTACACCCATCTTCATCTCAATCAAGTTACCAATTCGTTTCACAAATGTACCATTACAAAGAGTAAGCTGATTCATAAAGAACCATAAATATGCCTTGTAACTAACATCCGTTCCATCTCCAATGATGCCACTCAAATCTACACTTGGCTTCAATCCTTTTGGCAGTTTCTTCAAAACCTTCGGATCCCCTTCTATAGATGCTTTCTCGAAATTTCCTTGAACCAAATCGGTAAATTTATCCTCTGCACCAGTCAACGAGTTAAATAACGTATACTGACTTTCTCCAACTACTCTCTCTGCATATTTTCCACACTTGTCAATAAAATTTTCAATTCCTTTCATGCTAAAAAATGCCATCTGATCAGTTAACTTTATCATCGGAACTGGAACTCCATTTACAATAAACACAGTATCGAGAACTCCTTCTAACAGCGCAATAAGTATAAATACTAATGGCGCAAAATATGCTGTCGCCGATACAACTTCAAGCGCCTCCATGTTGGTGGCAGTTGTAGCAAGGCCTAGAATACAACGAATTATCAAAATACCCAGCGTTACGGTAAACTGATTCACTACCTCATTCTTACTTCCAACCAACACATACTCTGCCTCTGCTCTTGCAAATGATCTATTATTCGTACTCGTAGCCTTTGCTTGTTCATTTGAAAAATCTCCCTTAAGAAAACTACTTGCTATTTGCGCTATTTTGGCTTCATATAACTTGGTGAAGTCTATGGATGAATTTCCTCGTGGCATATCTCCATACGAGGCGCCAAATATATTCTTCTCTGAATCTAGCGTTGTACGATTACTAAACACTCCGGTAGCATACGATGCGATTAAAGCACCTTCATATTCATACTTCACCGCTTCCTTTATTAATAATTTGGTGAATTTAATAACACCTTCCAGAACCTTTTTAAGTGCTCCAACAATTTTAGGTATCATTTCAAACGTTTTTATAACCCTTGCAATTCCGTCGCGCACAGCCTTGATAAACTTAAGCCCTAATCCAGCATCTTTGCCTATTTTAAAATCACTCTCGTGTTTCGAAATTTGAACAACATAATCAAGTACTTCCGCAACACCAGCTCCTATGTCATTCAAAGCATCTACAAAGTCATTGTTGCCATCTCCACCATCTCCTACGTTTAATTTTGATGTGTCATATCCAAGCTCATCCGCCACACTCTGAGCATCTTCAACAGCTTTGGTTCCTTTTTCAAAATCATCAGCCTTTGTTGTTGGTTCGCTAGCTCCTTGTGCTACGGTTTTGCTTGATAAACCTTTCCAAACATCATTATCGATATTTACCATACTTCGGCCACCAAACCAAAAACCAGCATTGAGAACTATTTCAAAAATCTCTACCATTTTTCCAAATGTCTCAATTACATATTTAACCATAGCGAACGTTTGCTTTATAAATCCAACAATTAAATCTGACGTAACTTTTTTAATTATTTTATCTACATCTATTTTGAATTTATGAACCTTCGCAAGTGCTTCCTGCGTCATATCTTCTGCATCAGTGTTATTTATATAATCTATTTCTTTCTGCAGATTAGCATCCCCAATTTCATTCAATACACCTTGAAACTCATTGCGAAGTCCTTCTGCATCTACAACAAAAGCATCCATTTGAGTCATGGCAAGCTCCAAACTTGATTTAATTGCTTCCTCTGTGGCTTTCTCCTTTTTCTCAGCCTTTTCCTTTTCCTTATCCTTTTCTGCATATGGATTGTCTTTCATGCCCCCCAAGTCATCCGCCGCATGTTTTGCCCCAATGATATCGATGGATTCTTGCATATAATCTTTTATGATGGTACTCTTAAGTGAACCAACCGCATCTCGAGCACCTTCTGCAGCTTCTGTAACTTTATCAGTGGCATCGGCAAGCGCTTCAATTGTTTTCAGATAACTCGCCGCGTCCTTTTTTACATTCTCGACAGCCTTGTCGTATTTCTTTTTATTTTTCTCCCATTTCGCATGCTCTTCATTATACTGTACCCAATCTGCATTTTCTGTTTTCCACGCCTCGAGTGCTGCCTCATACTCCTCCGTAGTACTATAATTCGATTTACTAGGTGCAACGGGCTCTTCTCCCGCTGGTTTTTGAGGTTCCTCACCAAGCTTTTCTGCAGCGTCCGTCATCTTCCCGATGGATTCGTATAAATTTTTATACTTTTTATTGTAGTCCTTTTTTTCTGTATCCATTGCTTCTATTGCCTTACCTAAGCTTTGGAAACTCTTATAAAATTCCGTAAACTTTTCTGCTATATTAAGAGAGGCATCCGCAAACGATTTGAGTGGAGCCAACATGTCCGACACGGTCTTTATGATTCCTATATTGCTAATTGCTTCAAGTCCTGTTGCTGCCATTTCAACAGGTGCGCGATACTTCATTGTTTCGAGAATCTGTCGCTCTAACACATCTTGCTCATTAAGACTATAGATTCCTTCTGCAGAAGATGCTTGAAGACCAGTAAGGAATGAATTAATCTTCTGCGCCTCCACGCCTGTTACATCACCACCCAGATTGGCCTCTAAGTACTCCTTGTATTTCTGTGCAATTATATCTGAGCCACCCTCTTGAGTCAATGCAAGAAGACCATAGTTCTTCAACAACTCTGAATCGGTATCTGCAAGCAACGAATTGGCCGCATTGATATCTGCTTCATGTAAAATGGACTGTGCACTTTTCATTCGGCCCAACTCTACAAGCGTCGAACTTGTACTCAATATTGCAACCAACACAATTGAGAGCATTACGGAAATAGCTCCTCCCTGTTTGGAATAAAAAAACTTTAACATTTCATGACCTCCTTAAAAACCACATATCTCTTTCAAATTAACAATAATATTTACAATCTGATCAATATATCCATTTATCTCTTCAAAATACGTCTCACTAAATTCTTTATTCATGTTGACCAAGTTTATGTAGTCAATGGTATCGACGCATTCAGCATATCCCACACCTTCGCAAGTATACGTATTGTCTAGACCAAACAAATTAAATACACCAAGCGAAAGTACCTGATACTCTCTCTTAATAGAAACCTTAAGCTGTAGTTTTCCTAAATCTCCATCCTTAGTTAATTCTGCCTTTACATCGTCATACGTAGACTTTGAAGGAATCGCTTCATTGCTTTTAATTCTATAACAAGCGTACCACTTGGCTTTTGCTTTTATTTCTTTATTTAATTTTGTATCTTTATGGTATTTACTCGGAAGCAAAGAAGTCAAATTCAAATGACGATACAAATCTCTTCTTTTAAAATCCTCCAAATCAACATATCCCAAAAATGGATCCGCCTCCAAGTTGGCATATACATTTGCAGCATCTGCCGCAGCCTCACTAGCTGTTTTAGTAACAAGCAACTTATGATATGCAACAAATCCAAAATCCAACATAAGCATAATGGTAAATAGCGTGAACAATACCACAATTGTTGCTTCTACTGTAAGTGCACCTTCTTGCTTTTTCATCTCCTATCACTCCTTTTAATATAATCCCAAAATCAACACAATCAAATACCCCACATATATCGCCGGTCCGAATGGCACTTTGTACTTTCTACTAGTCTTCTTCACTAACATAAAATAAAGACCAATGAACGAACATACTATCAAGCTATAAAGCAGCACGCTGTATGTTGGAAAAAGCCCCAAATACAATCCAATCACACCAAACAGCTTTACATCTCCATATCCTAACGCATGCTTGGTAAGCAACGCCATGATAAACAACACACCAAACCCAAATAAGAATCCTAACAACGCGGAAACACCGATGGCAACCGCCTGATCACGTCTCACAAAAAACTCAATTCCATAAAGAATCACTCGAACTCCAAGTGTCGCAATCAGTATTTTATTGGGAAGGATATGATACCTGGCATCGATAATCGCCAACGCCAACAGAACTGGTAGCAAAACGACTAATTTAATCATATCCAAACTATGTAAAGACTGCATTCCTAGCCAAATCATGACTGCCAATACAATCACAAAATTGACCAGCATTAAAATCAAAACCGTTTTCTTTTTAAGCATCGGCACTCCATTATCTGCCTTTGTTCGATACTTATTAAGTAATTGTAACTTCTTGCTTTCTTCGAAAATCCCATACAAATACACGGCACACACAACCAATAGTATTACAACAATTGCTCCTGCGCCACATCCAACATACTTCACCGCTAATTCCTCCTAAGATTTTCTATAATACAATTTATACATATATATTAAATCCCACTTCTCTGTTTCATTCTGAACTGGAATTACTCCATGTTCTGTGGCATACTTCACTTGCTTGAACTGTGGCTCAACAACTACGTTTCCGTATTGATTTATAACGCCCCACTTGTCGCCTTGACGAATTGCCGCATATCCATTGGAAAAGCTTCTCGCCTCTTCAAACTTCGGCTCGATAATCATTTTTCCGTCTGCCGACAAAAATCCCCACTTGCCACCTTTTTTTACTGCAGCTGGTTGTCCTGACGCAAACACATCCACTTCTTCAAAGCCCTCATCTATTATTTTTTTGCCTTTTGCATTGATGAGATAGTAGCTTCCGTTTTCTTTCACAAATATTCTGTCATTGATACAACAACGTCCCAATTCGTCTGTCGCAATCTCGTCGTATACACAAATGCTATTATCTGCCGAAATTGCCTTAACAGACATCAAGCCCCACTTCTGTCCGATTCGAACTGGTGCAATACCTTCCGAAAAAGTTCCCACATAATCCCAAGACATCTTGGACTCTTTCATTTTTGAATTTACAAGAAAATACTTTGCACCTGTTTTCACACTGGCGCATCCTTGCGCCAAAACGCCCATATCTTCAATTTTACTATTTTCACTTTTGGCAACTGGATACTGTTGTTCATTAATAACCTGCCAAAGTCCTTTTGCGTTTTTTACGATAAACTGATTTGGCGCATCCGTAAAGCGTACTTCGGAATAGTTCAAAACATTACGATTTTGCGAACCATTTGTCTCTACTAACACATATTGTTTTTCGCATTCTTCTTCTCTTGTATCATTCCACGCCAGCATCTGACCATTAAACGCTATGGATATATCTGAATATCCTATATTATTTACTTCATATAAACTCTCAATTTTTTCCTTTCCCTGTGCAATCACATCACTCTTAGGGAAACGTTCACTAGCGCCTTCAACAAATGGAATCAATTGGTCATATTGTTCTTCCTGTAAATAATATCGAACCAATCGATTGTATGCCTCTTCTTCTTTTGGATCTGATTTCACAAGGAGCTGACATAAAGAAATAGCACTATCTATATCCTCTAATTTTTCGTAATTATCAATGATCGCCAACTTGTATTTATAATTTTTATCCGTCAAGCTCACTGCATTTTTATAGCTTTCTATCGCTTTGATATATAATTCTTCTTGTTCATATTTTTTGGCTTCTTCTAACGTTTTTTTCAATTCTATATTGCTTGTTACATCTGTTGAAATCAATAATACAAGTGATAAAATTGATGCAATCACCAATCCAAAAGTCAATACATGTTTCATTTGTTTCCTCCACCATGTTAATGTGTTACAAGGTATAGGACTGCCTACACTAACAACTTCTGCCGCTAGCAAGACAGCCCCAATCTCATCTCTACATTTAATTCATCTCTTAGTTAGCAAATGGATCGTCTACGCTTGTAGTTGTTCCAGATGTGATAGAGTCATCACTCAATCCAGCCCAAAGGTTACTTGCAATCTGAATGATGTTATCTTTGAACATAACACCCAATGCAATAACTACTACAAGGATAAGGATGATTGCGATAAACTCTGTTCCTCCTGCTTCCTCTGTAAAGAACTTTTTAATACGGTTCTTTCCTTCATTCATCTTCTCTTTTGCCATAAACTGCGCTGTTGTGCATTTTGCTGCTAATTTGTACATAGGTACATCCTCCTTTAAAATTAATATGATATATTTGCAAACATCGGTACGACCACCATAACTAATATTCCACCGAATATTATTAGAATCGGTACCAACAGTTTCGCCGAAGCTTTTTCTCCCTCTTCCCTTACATGACTTGTACGATTAAGCCATATATCTGCATTTAGTTCAATCAAACTCTTTGCTGTATCAGCACTTCCCTTTTGCATACTCTGTGCTAACATAGATGCAAATTTGCGAATCTCTGCCACACCACATCGTTCTGCCATATTATTTAGCGCTCTACGCTCTGGAACACCATTGTCCAGTTCTCCCAGCATGATGTGAATTTCATCATAGAGATTCCCGGATTTATTTTCCGCAACTTTACGAAATGTATCTCGTATCGGCAAACCTGCATTCACTAGCAGTGCCATTTTGGAAAGTATGTGTGGGAATTCTGTCATCATCTCTTCTTTCTTTTTCTTTAATTGGCTATCAATGTCCAAATCCAAATATAAAATTAAGACCATGCCTAATATAAGAAAGATGAGCGCCATTGTTATATCCTTTGTGAATGCTGGTATCAAAAATGTTAACACCAAACAAATCAACCCATATGTAATCTGTGCCGCCAAGTTCACATAATAATAGAACTGCGCATATTCCGCACCTTTCAATTCTGCCATTACCTTTGTACGATTACTGGCTCTCTTAGAATTCATGTTTATATTAAATATTGATATACATGCAAATCCTATATAAAACATTTCCGACAAAAAATAATCCTTTTTATCGATTCCAGCTATGTACTGTTCAAATGCATTCCGATATCGAAAATATATGAACATCAAAAACGAACTCAAAATCATCGACACAACTGCGAAAATATAATAAATCATTAATTTCTCCTCTTTATATCTTGATCTTAATCATCTTCTGTCCAAGCACATATGCTGCAATAAACATAATCAATGCGACAATTTTTGCAATAATTCCCAATGCTCCTGAACCTTCACTAAATCCACCTGTCTGTGTAACCACAACAAACGGAAGTACTAACATAATGTTAAGCTCATTCTTCTTTCCACTAATCAAAGTAGCGATTTCAATCTGTATGTTGACCTTCTCAATGATAATATTACGAGTTTCATCAATAACTCTTACAATATTTCCTCCCAGTCGATTTGTCACTTCAAATACGTCTGCAAAACTCTGGATATCTTCCAACTGACTTCTCTTAGCAAAATCAGTAAGCATCATCTCAATCGTGTAATTGTTTCGAATTCCTACTAAAATATGCGAAATTTCTTGGACAATATATGCATCATCACCAAATTGGTTTCTTAAGTCATCGTAGGATTCTGCAAAAGCATCTGGTATGTTTTTACCACTTCCAAGCGAAGTACATAAAGACTCAAGCAAATCTTTAAACTGAATCAACAACACTTCAACGCGCTTATTCTTTAATCGCGCTTCGTTTACTTTAACTCCGATCACTGCCGGAATAAATGAAAGTACAATAGAAACAATTATATTACCAAAGAAAATTTGCAACGCAACGGCTCCTGCTATCATTCCAACAAGAAATCCAGTGAGCTTTTCCACCGTATTCATATCATAGAACGAATAATCTATCGCATTTCCAAATATACCCGTGTTGCGTTCCACTACTTCCTTCTTCTTGAGCATCCTACCACTCACCTCCATAGCCCATCAATTGCAATTTAAAATCATTTACAATCTTATTTTCGGTTCGAATCAGGGCACCGGAAACCTTCTCGACGGTTGTATTTTCATCCTCTTCAAATACATATAAAGGATTCAATATAATCTTGCCATCTTCATATCCAACCACCTCTGTGATTTCCATTGTCTTTCGCGTTTTATCACGAAGACGAGAAAGATGAATAATAATGTCTACCGCCGATGCAATCTGCTGTCGGATGGCATCCAGCGGAAGTCCTTCCGCACCTTGCAATACCATCGTTTCCAAACGGCTCAACATATCTTTTGTCGAGTTGGCATGGCCTGTAGAAAGGCTGCCATCATGTCCTGTATTCATGGCCTGAAGCATATCCAACGCCTCGCCACCACGAACCTCTCCTACTACGATTCGTTCTGGACGCATTCGCAGAGAGGATTTAATCAAATCTCGAATGTTAATCTCTCCCGCTCCGGAAGAGTTGGCATTACGAGTCTCCAAACTAACCAAGTTATCAATTCCTACAATTTGAAGCTCCGCAGAGTCTTCTATGGTGATGATTCGTTCGTCTTTTGGAATATAATTGGATAACGCATTCAAAAACGTTGTCTTTCCTGAACCGGTACCACCACAAATAAATATATTGTATTTTGCCTGAACCAAGATTTCCAACTTGTCGGCAATCTCGCGCGTAATCGAACCATAGCGAATAAGCATATCTATGGTCATCGGCGTTTTTGAAAACTTACGGATCGTTACGGTTGGTCCACACAGTGCAATGGGTGGAAGCACCACGTTTACACGAGAACCGTCCGGAAGTCGCGTATCGACAATTGGGTTTGCCTGGTTTACTTCTCGTCCCGCCAAACCAACGATTCGCTGAATCACGTCTTCCAAGCGCTGCGCACTTTCAAAACGCTCTTCCATTCGCTGTAACTTACCAGCTTTTTCTATAAAGATATTATCCGGGCCATTAATCATGACCTCGGTAATGTCATCATCATTCATTATCGTATCAAGAATTCCAAATCCTCGAATCGAACTGTATACTTGCGTTACCAGTCGAACTTTCTCATCTAGAGAAACCAGCTGATTGGATAAACTACTTTGAACCAAAGCACTTATTTTCTCTTCTAGTTCTTCATCTGACAACTCATTTAGATTAAAATTATCAAAAACATATTGTTTTAACCTTCCTACAAGGTCATCTTCATATGTGTTATCCATTTCCTACCTCTCTATAGTGATTCCAAGATCGGATCCTTTACTATCTCATCAATAATCTGACGATTGGTAGCTTGCCCGAATCGGTTGATTGCTCCTACCGTCACAATCGGCTGGTCCACAATTCCACAATCCACACGACTACTCATATCATTATAAATCAAATATGTTTTTCCTACCAAATTGCAGTCGCGTTCTTTTTCCAACATTCTCAATACACCAATACTTTTTCGAATCTTTCCATTGGCAATTTCACTTCCATCACTAATGAAACAGATCTTCGTGGCATATTCAGAAATCACTTTACAAAAAACATCTCTCATAGAGAAGTTGATATCTATTATCACATACTCATAATCTTGAACAAACAAAAACTCGCGCATGATTGTATCAACATCAACCTCCGACATAGAAAACACATCATATGGGTTCGGACAAGAAGCAAAATATTCAATTCCTGAACTATGACGTTGTATAAAACTCTCCAACCGCATAGCTACATTGGCTTTCTTACTTTTTACCGCAAAGAGCACGTCACTCATTGTATTGCGTGGTTGCTCATCAAAATAAAATCCCGTATCATTAAAATCATCCAGATTCAGATAAAAGACTTTATGCCCCTCACGCGCCTTTCTTGCTGCAAATGCACATGCCACGGTAGAAACACCCGTTCCGCCTTTCGGCGATGTAAACAAATAAATACTTCTGTCATCCGTATTGGTTTGCAATTTATAATCAACGGATACTTTTTCAGAAAAGAGATTTAATATTTCCTTATATAAATCCGCAATTCGTTGATATTTACAAATCGCTCTCTGTCCTTTGCATTCAACAATGCCCCCCATTTCTACGAGATATGCAAAAGAGGCACTCTCTGGGATTCGAGTGAAATCCACTTCCATGTCTTCACTCACAACTACCACTGTGTTTTTTACTTCCTCCAAGTATTCGTATAAATACTCCATATCGGAAAAGGAACACGCGTCCAACTTATCTGACATCTTTGCATTAAGCGTTGTCACAAGTCGGCTCAAATACACTTTATCCCCATCAACAAATGCTACTTTGATTCTCATATGCTTTCTCCTCGGGCGCAATCTTATTGTTTTCTTAGCACACTCTTAGTGTACTAAATCTGTCTTGTTTTGTCAATAATAATTTTTATACTTTTTTTATATTTTTTATTTTTTTATTATTATTGCTCATATCATGCTTTATCAATGAAGAGCATTTCGCAAAAAAACGACATATCCCTTCTTTGTCTCATACACATCTGCCTTGCTTACAATCTCCCATGGCGCATGCATATTCAACACTGCCACACCGCAATCAATGACTTCCATTCCATAAAGAGCCATGATATACGCGATGGTTCCGCCACCACCAACATCTACCTTACCAAGTTCTGCCGTCTGGTATGCCACCTTTTTGTCATCTAAAATATTACGAATTCCCGCGATGTATTCTGCATTTGCATCGTTGCTGCCAGATTTGCCACGGGCACCTGTGAACTTGTTAAACACCATTCCCTTACCAAAATACGCTGCATTTTTTGGCTCATAGGCCGCTTTGAAAGTCGGATCATAAGCTGCACTCACATCCGAAGACAACATCTTTGAATTTGCCAAACAGCGACGCAACGCCAACTCACTATAGGACTCCATGCAATTCATTAGCTCTGCCACTGTATTCTCAAACGTCTTTGACTGCATTCCCGTAGCTCCTACGCTACCGATTTCTTCTTTGTCCACCAACAGACAACAAGTGGTATACTCTGTATTTTCCACTTCCAGCATTGCCTTCAAAGAAGTAAATGCGCAGACACGATCATCCTGTCCATATCCCATGATCATGCTTCGGTCAATTCCCGCTTCTCTTGCCTTCCCTGCCGGAACCACTTCCAACTCTGCTGAAAGAAAGTCTTCCTCTTCCATATCATACTTCTCTTTCAAAATCTCAAGAACACCTTTTTTTACCGAATCCTTTTCTTCTTCCTTCAACGGAATACTTCCAAAGAGAATGTCCAATTCTTCCCCTTCGATTACTTTATTTGCTTTTTTCTCCATGCGTTCGCCTGCCAGATGAATAAGCAAATCTGTCACGCAAAATACTGGATCCGTTTCTTCCTCACCGATATTTACATCGATTACCGTTCCGTCTTTTTTGACAATCACACCGTGAATCGCCAAAGGCAATGTCACCCATTGGTATTTCTTAATCCCTCCATAATAGTGTGTATCCAGATACGCAAAGCCTCCATCTTCATACAACGGATTTTGCTTGATATCTAGACGTGGGGAATCAATATGGGCTCCCAAAATCGCCATTCCTTCTTCCAATGGTTTCGTTCCAATCTGAAACAGCGAAATCATCTTTTTCATCCCAACAGAGTATACTTTGTCCCCCGCTTTCAATGTTTTTCCAGCCGCCATTATCTCTGCCAAGTTCTCATATCCAGCCTTCTCTGCCATCTCCACTGCCTTTGCCACACACTCGCGCTCGGTCTTTCCTTCATCCAAAAACTGACGGTACTCGTTATTAAGCACCTCCAACTCATTTCTTTCTTTTTCTGTATATTCCTTCCACGCATTTTTACGTTCCATGATTCATTTCCTCCTATTCATCAAATTCTACAATCACATAAAAACCTTTTTCGTTTTCAATAATATCTTTTACCATTCCCTCACGACAATTCAGCCGTTCTGAAAATGGAATATTCCCTGACATAGCCACTGCAGGAATAATGGTGTAGTAATACGCACTGGGCAACACACCTTCATTTACCCGAACCTTGTCTCCTGCGTTTACCAGCCCTTCCCGTTCCATTTTAAATTCCATTTCCCGCATCTTTCTTCCTCCTGCTAATCATAATAAACCTTTGCTAAAAAGAGGCCCTGTGCCGGGGCTGTTTCCCCCGCATATTTTCGCTCTTGATGCTCCAGAATCTCTTTCATCTCTTCGTAGTCTCGTTTTCCCATTCCAACCTCTACCAATGTCCCAACAAGAATTCGTACCATATTATATAGAAATCCATTTCCCTCAAAACAAATGGTAAGTCCTTCTTTTGTTTCCTGGAAAGTAATAGAGTAAATCGTTCGAACGGTGGATTTTTTCTTGGATGCTTTGGAACAAAAACTGCGAAAATCATGTTTCCCAACGAACGCTTCCGCCGCTTTTTTCATCATTTCCACATCTAGTATCTCCGATATCTTCCAAGCATATTTCCTTTGGAACACATTTTCTTCTGTTGCTTTTATAATGTGATATTCATATCTCTTTTTGGTAGCGTTCAAGCGACTGTGAAAGCGTTCACTGGCGTATGTCACTTCGGTAATGCGAATATCTTCTGGTAAATATTCATTTAAATACTCTTTTAAGGCGCTTGGTTCTCCGGATGCATCTTCTGGCAAATGCACATTGGCCACCTGCTCTATGGCATGAACTCCTGCGTCGGTTCTACCTGCACCATCAATGGAAACCTCTCTTCCCGCATAACGCGACACAACAGACTCAATCTTCCCTTGAATCGTCATATCACTTCCACCAGCACCACCTTGACGTTGCCATCCTCTATATCTCGTTCCGTCATACTGAATCTTCAATCGGTAATTCATAATCGTTCTC